>JBLIMI010000234.1:0-6176 GCA_047638655.1 Minisyncoccia bacterium
GCCGCCCGCTCGGGCTGCCGCGGTTTTCTCGTGTTAGAGGAGCAACTCCTCCCATGGCGTCAGATTCTGCAAGCGTTATCATCTGCTCATGATTGACCCGAAGATGGAACTCTTGAGCACGGTAGTCGTGACCAGCATCCTGCGCCTGACGGAAAACCCGGAGGACGCCTCGGCCTGGGCTGAAATCAAGATCGCTCGCGATGCCAAGGGCGACGAGGACCCGGACCTTGGTGAGGCGCTTCTGAACGAAGACCTGGGCATGTTGCGCGCTCTGGCCGAGGACTGGCAATCCGAAAAGAAGCACCTCCCCAGCTCGGATCGCGAGGTCCTCAAGCGGGCGGTCAAGGCATTCCGCAAGAGCTTGAAAGTGACTCAACTCAATCACGAGTCGTCGCTCAGTGGTGGAATGCTGTCGGGGAGCAACGACTCGCGGATCATCGGTATCACGCCGCCCCCGCGTTATCCCGATCCCGTCTGGCGCGAACTTGCGCGGCAGGGACGTCTGAAAGCCAACCACAACGGAACCTACGAATTGCCGCTCGGGGGATAAGAACTGACGCGGATTCCGATAGGCTGTGCCAACGGAGCTGGATTGGCGCCGACCAAGTGCATGCGAGTCAAAGCGAGAACACTGAGGAGTTTGGCCGGAGTTGTCTGGTTGATCGTTGGGGCCGGGCTTATCACCGCGGGCATTCGCTTTGTCTTCGGTGTCAATGAAGAGGGCAGCGAACGCTCGACTCTTGGCATCGCGCTGGCGTTGTCCCTTGGCGGCGTAATAGGAGCGCTAAAAGGTCGGTACGTGCTCTCGCAAACGGCCAAGCGCAACATCAAGCGTATCAGTTGCTTGCGCGACCCACGCATTTGGCAAGTTTTCAGCCGCGGATTCGCGATCTTGATTCTGATCATGATGGGTGCCGGACGGGGTTTGAGGGCACTGGCCGCGGAGGGCTACCTAGGTGGCTACTTGGGCGTGGGCGGCGTGTATGTGGGCGTCGGCACCGGTCTAGCGCTGGCTTCGTTGCTTTACTTCATTGCTGCGCCACCTGCGATGCCCACTCGCATCGAGCGCATGCCTGGTGGGCCGCAAGGCAAACGTGGGCTGTTGCTGGTCAACCTGGGATCCCCGGACGCTGCTACGCCAAGCGCGGTGCGTGCTTTCTTACGCCAGTTCCTGTGGGATCCACGCGTGGTGGAGGCCAACCGAGTCCTCTGGGCCTTCGTGCTCAACATCATCATCTTGCCCTTCAGGGCCGGGGATTCAGCGAAGCTCTACAAGTCGATCTGGACCAAGGAGGGCTCACCGCTGATCGCTAATGGACGTGCCTTGAAGCAGGCCTTGGCCAAGCGTCTCGGGGACGAAAGGCACGTGGTCTTGGGAATGCGTTACGGCCGGCCCTCACTGTCCGAGGCGTTGCAGGAACTTGAAGAACAGGGCTGCCGCAAAGTGCAAGTGCTCCCGCTCTTTCCCCAGTACAGCAACACAACGACAGGTTCCGTCGTGGCGGAAGTTTCGCGCCTGGTCATGCAACGGCGGCACCAGATGGAACTTAGCTTCGTGCCTCCGGCCTTTGATGATGAACTCTACATCGACGCACTCGCGGTGCTCGCAGAGGGTCAGCCGCAGGCGGACTTCACCGTGTTCAGTTTCCACGGGATCCCCGAGGCTTATGTGAAGGCCGGTGACCCCTACCTCGAACAGTGCGGGCGCAGCGCCTGGATGTTGGCGGAGCGCCTGGGCCTGGCGCGCAATGAATGGGAGATGGTCTTCCAGTCGCAATTTGGGACGGAGCCCTGGTTACAGCCCTACTTGGACGAATACGTGCCCTCAATCGCCAAGCAATACGAGCGCGTGCGCATCATCGCCCCTTCGTTTGCGGCCGATTGCCTCGAAACCTTGGAAGAGATCGATGTCCGCTTACGGGAGGACTTCGAGTACGCGGGAGGCAAGCAGTTGATCGTGGTGCCCGCCCTCAACGCGAGCGTCGCCTGGGTCAGTGCTCTAGAGCAGATGGTGCGTCGATAGCCGCGCGTCCTGCCAAGAATCCGCTGGCAAAGGCCCACTGCAAGTTGAAACCGCCGCAGGGTCCGTCGAGGTCGAGCACTTCTCCGCAGAGGTAGAGTCCGGGCACCAATTTGCTCTCGAGCGTGTCAGGTTTAACCTCTTTCAAGCGCACGCCGCCGCGAGTGATGAAGGCGCCCTCGTAACCCGTGGTGCCGGTGATGGTGAGCGGAGTCTTGACGAGCACTTGGATCAAGTCGTCTCGTGGTTGGCCTTTGAGTTGGTGCATGCTCAAAGCGGGGGAGACCCCAGCTAGTTCGCACATCACTTCGGCCAGTTCGAGGGGGAGTTGCTCCTGCAAGCGTTCAATGAGAGGCGCGTCTTTAGCGGAGCGCCAGTCCTTCATGATGGCCTGCCAATCTTCCTGGTTCTTCCCTCGGCAGAGGTTCATCCAAATCGGAACCTCATCAAAAATGTCCAGCAGAGGAGAGATCTCCCGCGAGATATCGAGCACCAAGGGCCCCTTGATACCACGCTTGGTGAAGATCAGGTCGCCGGTGCGGACGATGCGTGAGTGCTTGCGAATCGCGACTTGCATACGTGCCTTGCCGATCGTGTGCGCCGTGCAGCGCGCGGGCCAGTCCTCACGGGTGACGAAGGGTACGCCAGCGGGAAAGCGCGTCGTGATGCGATGGCCGAGGCTCTCCGCAAACTTGTACCCGCCACCTGAAGAGCCGGAACCCGGTAAAGCCAAACCGCCCGTGGCCACGATCAGTTGCTTGGATTGAAAGCTACCGCCGTCGTGCTCGACTCGAAATAGACTGTTCTCGAAGGACAGATCTTGGACGTCGCAATTGAGAGCGATCTGAACACCGAGCTTCTCCAGTTCCGCTAGCAGTACCGCCAGCACGGAAGAGGACTTGCGCGTTTCAGGCCAGACCCGGAAGCCGTCGAGCACGACGGTCTTGAGGCCTATGTCCGCGAAGAAATCACGCAGCTTGGGCCCTCCAAGGAGCTCCAGCGCAGGCCCCATGAAGCGTCCGTCACGTCCGACGCGCTCCATGAAATCTTCACTTGAGAGCGTGTTCGACAGGTTGCAACGTTCCCCTCCCGAGGCCAACAATTTGCGCCCGGGGGAGGACGATCGCTCGCAGATGAGCACGCGCTTGCCGGCCCGGGCACCCGCGATCGCCGCGACCATGCCGGAGGCGCCCCCGCCAATAATGACGAGGTCGTGGGGGGTGGGGTTGGTGTCGGACATGCGCACCACTTTACTCGACTTGGCCCTTCGGCATGGAGAGGGTTTTCCGGGGCCTGGCAAGTGCTGTGCTGGAGCATGAGCTAGGATGCCGCCATGGAACGATTCACGGCCACGGTCCGGGCTCAACCGGAGATGGAAATTCTGCGTCAGCTGCTGCTGCGAATTCTCGACTCGCGGGACTTGCACGCGCGCTTCGTCAACACGCTGTCGCGCATGGAGTACATCGGCGTGCGGAAGATGCTGAAGGCGCGCCGCGCGCAGGAGCTCGATGAAGCGGGTTTATTGCACATCATCGAGGAAGCCTCCCATGCGCTGCGTCTCAAGCGGGCTGCAGTTCAGCTGAGTGGCGACGGTGGCAGCGCGGTTCGTACCTACTCGGAAAGCCACACATTGGCGGGCGAGGCAGGCGAGGAGTACATGCAGGGCGTTGACCACGATTGTGAAACCTTGATCGCCGCGCTAGGTGCCGACTCGGGCATCGGGGGCAATTACCTACTCTCGACGACCGCCATCGAGATTCGAGCCGAGGCCTTTTACCCGATCTACGAGGAGTGCTTGCAAGCGACTGGCGCGCCGTTTTCGGTCAAGTCCATTCTGAAGGACGAGCTGCGACACCTGGCCGAGATGGGGGAGAGCCTGGCTGAGGTCTTCCCAGGCGAGTGGGAAGACCTCGTGGCCCAGGCTGTCCAGAAGGAGAGCGAGAGCTTCCGTCGTTGGTTAGACGCGATGACCGCGGCCGCGGATCAGGAAGCTCTTGTCGTCGACTAGAACTTGAAGCCCACGCCCAGGACGGTCGAGTCGTAGTCTCCGGACAGCACACGTAAGTGTGCGTAGGCCGCATATTCGGGGTGCTTGTACTTGAGGTCGAAGAAGACGCCACTGTTGAGGCCTTCGATCCCGACATCATCAAAGGCGTCGTTGTCAAGAACGATGACGCCACTGATAGAGCTGAGCGCGAGCCCCGCACTGGGCCTCAGGCCTTTCCAATCCAGGCCAAAGCCAACATCTCCGTGAAGTTCGGCAAACACCAGGTCCGCGTCAGCCACATTGGAAGTGCTGCTACCGACTGCGATGCTCAAGTCCGCTCGCCAAGGAATGATGAATTGGACTTCGCCATCGCTTCCTCCAACGACCGGTGCGCCCATGGCGCCTCCACCGACGCCGTTCACTTCATACATGACCTTCGAGTTCGGGGGATTCAGCCAGTCTTCTGAGAAGACGTGGAAGTAGCCACGACTCACTTCACTACCCCAGGCAAAACGAGCACCGATGCGCTCCCTGTCGAATGCCCTCGTGAGCGTAGGTAAGGCGTCGTCAGAGAGTTCAACCTCTTCCAAGCTGCCATCTTCCATAAACACCTCGAAGTCTCTGGCCTTGTCGTCCTTGCCTGGCGACGCACATCCAGAGGCCAGTGCCAGGCAAACAACTGCGATGGTTTCCATTCTTGCTACACGCATGATTCAAGTATCCCCGTTTCTTTGTTCATGGCCCGGGCAGTCTTTTGCCGCGAAACCCTGGTCCGATCGTCTAGAGCAAATTACCCGAAGAACATAACAGACCCCGGGAGAATTCAATTCGCGGCGCTGCAAAGAGGGCGGTTGAGGCGTCTGCAGAGCCACTTGGGGCTCTGGCGGTTTGCGCTCAGCCTCGTCAGGACCAGACTCTAAGGCGTCGCAACAGGCACCCTGCCAGCCATGGTTGCGCTCCCGCGGTTGGCCGATTAGAACGGTTGTATGGTTCATGCCCGATTTGTCTCCTTCGCCACATTGCTTTGCTGCTTCTTGTTGCATGAGCAAGCTCATGCCCAGGGGGGGTACACCAGCGAAAAGTATCCGGAGCACGGCCTCGAATTGAAGTTGGCTCGGGACTACAAATGGCTCGCCGTCCAGCCCAACGAGGAGTGGGTCGTGTTGCAGTGGTTCAATTCGGAACGCGAAGGTGGGCCTAACGGGCGTCAAGTTTCCGCGAAGCTGCAAGTGGTTCGCATCGACTACGTGAGTGAACCAGGTCCCAGTACGCCTAGCGGTGAAGGCTACGAACCTGAGGGCGTTAAGCCCGAAGGGAAAGGCGAAGAAGCAAAGAAAGAGGAGCCTGCCAAACCCTTACCGGTCAACCGCTGGTCACGATACCTCGAACAACAGCTTCCCGGATGGAGTGCGGCAGAGCTGGCAACAGGTAAGCCACGGGACGGCTTCGAGGCCACGGAGTACGAACTCTTGCCGAAGAAGTCTGTCCAGAGCCAGAAGCGCTGGGCTTACGTCTGGTCCAACGATTCGGTGCGCACCTTTGTGGTGCTAGGCACAACAGGCGAACGCGATTACGAACAGCAAGTAGACATCTGGCGTTACATGGCGGAGAAGATGCGCTTCGCAGAGCCCAAGAAGGACCCTGAGATTGAGAAGTGGGAACGGTTCTACAAACGACGGAAGCAATTCAAGGATCCCGAATACCGCATTCGTGTTCGGACGAGCTTGGATGGGAAGTGGGACGCCGAGGACACAGAGAACTACATCATCATCTTCAACACTCGTGATCAGCCTCTGGTCAGCCGTGTGGTGAGAGACCTCGAGTCGATCCGGAAGCAGTACATGTTGCTCTTCCCCCCTGTGGAGGAAATAAAGGCGGTGTCCACCGTGCGTATTTGTGCGGACCGCGAAGAGTACAAGAAGTATGGCGGCCCCAAAGGCTCCGCAGGCTACTGGTACTACGTGACGGAAGAGCTTGTGCTCTTCGACGGAACGAAAAGGGAGAAGGGAAAGCCAACCGACAAGTTGGACACGTTCATCGTTCTCTATCACGAGGCGTTTCACCAGTTCATCCATTACTCCGTAGGGCAACTGGCGCCGCACTCCTGGTTCAACGAGGGCTACGGGGATTACTTCTCTGGTGCGCAAATCAAGGGCGGCAAGATCAAGC
>JBLIMI010000235.1:0-6154 GCA_047638655.1 Minisyncoccia bacterium
TGCGCGAGGATGCCCTGGCGCGCACCTACTCGTTCAACACCGCCGGGGCCCTACTTGGAAGTTTGCTGACGGGCTTCGTGCTGTTGCCTCGCTTCGGCCCCGAGGGAGCGCTCTACCCTCTGCTTGCTGCCGCGTGGTTGGGCGGGCTCTGGCTGCGCTGCGCAAAACCCATCTGGGTCGTTTCCAGTTTGCTGGCCTTTCTAGGGCTCGGCTTCTGGATGCACGAGGGCTCGGCTTCCCGGCCCGAACTGTTCCTCGCCAGCGACGCCCACGCCACGGTCAGCGTGGAAGAAAACAGCGAGGACTCCAGTGCACCCATCCGTTCCCTGCGCGTGAACGGCAAGGTAGTCGCCACCAGCGCCCCGGTGGACTTGCGCTTGCAACGCTTGCTTGGCCACATCCCCGGACTTTTGCATGGAGAGGTCAAGCGCGCCTTGGTGATTGGATTGGGGACCGGCATGACCGCCGGGTCCCTGCTCGACCTCGAACCCCTCGAACAACTCGACATCTTCGAAATCTCTGCGCGGGTACCAGAAGCGGCGGCGCACTTCAGTCCCTGGAATGGCAATGTCATGACGGACCCGCGCACCCATGTGCAGCACGCGGATGGACGCCACGCCCTGGCCACCAGCGAGGCCACCTGGGACCTCATCACTTCCGATCCGATCCATCCCTGGACCCGGGGATCCAGCGACCTCTACTCCGTAGAACACTTCGAGAACATGGCGGCGCACCTGGCGCCGGGTGGTGTCGCTTCCCAGTGGTTGCCGCTCTACCAACTCTCGACCCTGGATGTGCAAACGGTGATCGCCAGTTGGTGCGAGGCATTCCCTCACACATCGGCCTGGCTGACGGCTTACGACCTGGCGCTTGTGGGATCCAGCGAACCCCTCTCCGGGGACATCAGCTCGAGCCAGGTGCTGTTTCGTGGAGACATGCGCCAACACATGCAAGAAGCGGGCATCCACTCGGCGGCTGAATTGTTCGCCCTCGAAGTGGCCGAAACTGAAGACTTGAGGCGCTTCGTCGGGGATGTGCAACCCATGCGCGACGACCGTCCGGTTCTCGAGTTTCGCGCTCCGTTCTCTTACCTCGGTGGATACGCAAGCGAGGTGCTGGCCTGGTCCGGTCGTGACGACTACATCGAACAACTGCCCCTGGTCTCTCAGGGGCGAGCCCGTGAAGTGCGCGTGCTTTTGCGAGACTTCCTGGACGCGCTGCCCGCTGGTCTGAGCCAGGCAGCGCACTCCTATGGCCAAGCCTTGCTGGCCTTGCCCGCGCAAGCCGAATGAATCCTATTCAAGCGCACACGACCGCCACGAGCACGCACTACGACGTGCTGGTCATCGGCGCCGGGTTGGCGGGTGTCAGCACCGCCCTGTTGATCAAAAGACGTCATCCGTCGGCACGCGTGCTGCTCGTGGACAAACGCGCCCAATTGGCCAAGGGAGGCACCAGCGAGCCACTTGCCGGTGTGTCTTCAGTCTTCATGTCCATGGCCTTGCACGCCACCGAGATTCTGGCTCGAGAGCACCTGCCACGGCATGGGGAACACTTTTGGTTCGCAAAGACGCCCCACGGGACCCTCGCTGAGATGAGCGAACTGGGCGCGGATGAATTCGCGTCCCACCCGGCCCATCACGTGGACAGTCGCCGTCTTGCCCACAGTTTGCTGGGGAATGCACTGCATGAAGGCGTGGAACTGCTCCTCGGACATGAGGTCACGAAGGTCAGCATGAGCTGGCCCCAGTCCAGCTTGACTCTGCAAGGGCCCGAAACGGCGCTGGAGTTGCAGGGACGCTGGGTCATCGACAGCAGTGGACGGAGCGCCGTGCTCGCGGCTGAGTTGGACCTTGAGTCTCACCTTGACTTGCCGCCCACCTGGAACGCCGTGGCCAATTGGACGGGCGTTGCCCCTTTCGATGTGCAGCCAGAAGGCGAAGCCCCGCGTCGCCCCTTCCCGCGCTCCAGGGAATTTGCCACGCACCACTTTCACGGCCGCGAGTGGCGCGTGAGTCTGGTTCCACACGTGGGCGGCGGCGCGAGCTTGCACCTCAATCTGGACTGGAAAGCGTACGCCGGGTTCCGGGCGCGCCGTTCCCCCCTCGAGGCCTATTCCCATTTTGTGCGCTCCTGCCCGGGCTTGCGCGAACTTTTGCGGGACGCGCAACTGGAAGCGTCGAGCTTTTGCTCTCACAAGGAGCAGGACTGGACCGCAAAGCGTCGGGCGGCCCGCGGCTGGTTTCTGGTAGGCAAAGCGGCGGGAGCCCCGCCGACCATCTTCGGGGAGCGGCTCGACGCTCTCGTGCGCACCATCTGGAACGCCGCCGAAGTGGTCAGCCTCGATCTGAAAGGCGCCCAAGCGGAAGCCGAACTCGTGGAACGCATCGGTCGCTACAACTTACGCGAACAACAGTACGACATGGCCGATCGCATCAGCTTGCGCTCGGGCACCCGCGCATTGTGTGGGGATGCCGCTCTGTGCAGCGTGGCTTACTCCCTGCGACGCAGCGTGCAGTCCCTTGAAATGCGCCGCATCGCTTCCGACCTAGAGCGGCTCTCAATTCTCTCCTGGCACACGCTTTGGCAGGGCAAGGTGCGCGGCGCTGCCTATGCTCGCCTGAAAGAACTGAGCCGAAAACGCATCGCGAGTGGGCACTACGGAAATCGCAACGAACACTGGCAGCTGTACCTCGGTCCGGGGGAGAGCACCCTGCGCCCCCTGGGTGCCGCCCTCTGGCAGTGGCTGCAATTGGAGTACACGGTGCTACGAGAGTCCATGAGCCCCGTGCCTGGGGACACCCTGGAGTCTTCCTCGTCGCTGTTCCGGCGGCGCATGGCGGAATTCCACGCCAGCACGCGAGCCACTTCACGGGTTCCCGGCTCGCACCCTTTGCCCCCCAGCTCGATCGAGTAAACTCTGCAGCCCTCTTTCCCCCACAATCGAATCCATGCGAATCGCGGTCACTGGCGCCACAGGCTTTATCGGAAACTACCTCGTGAAGGCCCTCACCGAGAAGGGACACGACCTTCGTCTGCTGCACCGAGAGGGTCGCGAGAGTGCCCTCCCACAGACGACCGGGGGCAGCGTCGAGCTGCACGCGGGCGACTTGACGAAGCCCGAGACCATCGAAGGCTTCCTCGAGAATCAGGAGCGCCTGATCCACCTGGCCGCCGCCCACGACCATGTGGAGGATGAGTTGATGCGTTCGATCACCGTGGGCGGGACGGAAGCCCTGCTGGCAGATGCCACGCGCTTTGGGCACAACAAGGATGAGGCCTTCGAGATCTGGATCGTGTCCTCGGCGGTCATTGGCGCGCCCGTTTACAGCTACTACCGCGACACCAAGCGCATCCAGGAGAAGCTCATTCGCGGTTCGGGCATCAACTGGACTTCCTTCCGCCCGACCCTCGTTTACGGCGTGAATGACATGCGCCACACGGCTCCCTTGTTGCGCAAGTGTGCCGGCCAGAGTGGCAAATTCGTCATCCCCCATGATGGCAAGTCACGCATCAGCCCCGTGCACGTGGACGACGTGGTGGAAGCCATCATGCTCTATTTCGATTATGAAATCGGGATCGATTGCTGCTACGAACTCGCGGGCCCGCAGGGCATGAGTTACAACCAGTTCGTCGATGACACCATCGCCGCAGCCGGTGGAACGCTGACGCGCAAGAACGTGTCCAAGAAGTGGGCTGACCGTGCCATCTTCCTCAAAGGACTATTCACGGACACCACCGCCGATCGGCGCGCATCCGCTTACTTCACGCTTGATCACGAGCACGACATCACCAATGCCGTGGACGAATTGGGCTGGAGCCCGCGACCCTACGCCGAAGGAATCAAGCAAGTCGCCCAGGGCGACTGGTGGAAAGAGTAGCCCACGGGCTGCATAGCGGCAGCCCGTTTTGGGTAACCGGGCCGTCTGCCTGATTCGTCGCACTGCCCGACTTGGAAAACCGTCGAGGCACCCAGCGCCCCGGCGTCGCATTCAGCCATTCGCCATCAACTGCCGGTAGAATCGAATCATCTCCAAGTAATTCTTGGTCGTGATGCGTTCGTTGCTGCCGTGGATGCGGGAAAGGTCCTCCGGCTTCAGACGAATGCCGTTGAATCGATAAACCGCTTCACAGAGACCGGCGTAGTGCCTGGCATCGGTGGCTCCCAGAACAAGAGTGGGTGCCACGATCACGCCCTCGTAGGACTCACGGATCGTCCGTTCGAGCAGATCCCAGGCGGGGCCCTGCGCGGGCGACAGCGCGGAGGGCTCGGAGGGGATGCCAATGGTGTTGACCGCAACGCGTTCGTCGTCGATGGCCCTGCGCACATGATCGAGCACGTCTTGCACGCGGTCGGAAGGATGAATGCGAAAGTTCACTGTCGCCCGTGCGAAAGTGGGCAGGACATTCTCCGCCACACCGCCCTGGGCGGTGGTCACCGCGGTGGTCGTGCGCAGGGTGGCCGCAGTGCTTGGTTGTGCCCCCAAGAGCGAGATCAAGATCGGGCTTGTGATCCAGCGGTTGGCAAAGAGGAGTTTGTGGGTGAAACCCATCTCCCTGGACAACTCGTCAAAGAACTCGGCCGCCGCACCGTCCAAGCGTGCGGGCATAGGCGTCGTCTCCAAGTTGCCGATGGCCCCTGCCAGAATGCCGATGCTCGTCTGGGCCGCGGGCATGGATGCGTGTCCGCCCTCCTGGTCCACTGTCAGTTCCAGAGTTAAGTAGCCCTTCTCTGCAATGCCGATCCCGGCCACCGGGCTGGGCACCACATCGACCACGCCTTCGAGCACGGCGAAGCCCTCGTCGAGGATCATGAAGGGCCTCAAGCCCTCGGCCTCAAAGCGTGCGGCCTGTTCGAAAGCACCCGCATCGCCGCCGAGTTCTTCGTCGAGCCCTAGGGCGAGGATCACCCCGCGGCGCGGTCTGACTCCGGCAGCCAACAGAATCTCAACCGCCTCCAACATAGCCATGGCGCTGCCCTTGTCATCCAAGGCTCCGCGCCCCCAGATGGATCCGGCCACGACCTTGCCCGAGTACGGCGGAAAGCTCCACTCCGATTCCGCCTGCACGGGCACCACGTCCAAGTGGGCCAGAAGCAAGAGCGGAGCCAAGTTGGGCTCGCTGCCCTCCCAGCGCAGGACCAGGCTTCGCGGATAGCGCTCGATTTGCAATTGATGGGTCAAGGGCGCGAACGAGGAGAGCACAAAGTCGAACATGGCCTGCAGTCGACCTTCTTGCACGGCATCCGGCTCTTTCACAGCCACGGATTGAATGCGCAGAGCGGAACCCAGGCGCTCGATCACCCTGCGTGTGTCGATCTCGAGGGTAGGGGCCGGGCGCACGTTCACCACTCGCGGGACACGCAGCAGCGCGCGTGTCACGAGCAGGCCAGCGAGTCCCGCCAGCGCCAATACGGGCCATAGCATTCGTTTCTTCATGGATCGATGCGTTCTCCTCGCTTATCCAGACAGCGTTCCCGGATGAGCCTCTTTTGGACTTTGCCCGAACCGGTCAAGGGCAACTGATCGACAAAGTACACTACCCGCGGGACTTTGTAGGGAGCCAAGAACAAGCGGCAATGTCCGGCAAGCTCCTCGATGTGCAGTTCCCGCTCTCCGTCGCGCAAAACCACCGCGGCCGCAACCAACTCCCCCCAATCACGGTCGGGGATAGGAAACACCGCCACGGACTCCACCCGCTGGTGGGTGTAGATCGCGTTCTCGACCTCGGTCGAATAGACCGTTTCACCGCCGGTCAGAATGATGTCCTTTTTGCGGTCCACGATGTTCAAGAATCCCCGCGCCTCGATGGTCGCCAAGTCGCCGGTCAAGAACCAACCATCCTCGAAGGCCTCGCGGGTCGCCTCGTCTTGTTTCCAGTAGCCCTTGAACACGGAGTCCCCGCGGGCCTGAATCTCCCCCACGGCCTTGTCATCCTTGGGTACCAAGGCCCCATCTTCTCCCACCACGCGCAAATCGACGCCTGCAAAGGCACGGCCTGTTCGCGAGGCGTAGAAAAACTGTTGCTCGCGGTCCAGGGCGCGCAACTCATCGTCCAGCAGGCTGACCGTCAAGAACGGACTGGTCTCGGTCAAGCCGTACGTTTGCACGTACTCGCAAGCGAAGAGATCTTGCACGCGGGCCACCAGTTCAGG
>JBLIMI010000236.1:0-6150 GCA_047638655.1 Minisyncoccia bacterium
GCGCCCACCACACCACCGGCGGGACCGGATAAGAGCACCCGCGCGGGCTCCTGCGCCGCTCTCTCCGCGGGCAATGTCCCACCGCTCGATTGCAGGATGGAGAGGCGCGTGCCCGGCAACGCAGTGCCGAGTTTCTCCAGGTAGCGGGCAACGATCGGAACCAGAGCAGCGTTGGCGGTGGCGGTGCTGAAGCGCTCGAATTCCCGGTATTCCCTCAGCAGAGTGCCCGAGCAAGTGATCGGCAACTTGAGCGCGGCCAACGCTTTGGCCACTCGCTGTTCCATGGCGGGGTCTTGATAACTGTGCAACAGGCAAATCGCGATGCTGTCGGGCCGGGCACGTTTGAGCTTGTCGCGCAGGTCTTTGAGTTCCTGCTGCGTTGGCTTTGCGACCTCCTCTAGCCCGCCACCTTCCTTGGGCCATGATCGTTGATGGAGTTCAAAGCGCAGGTTGCGTGGAACGAGGGCATCCTGTTTTTGCGGATGCAAGGCATAGAGTTCCGGACGCGCTTGACGGCCAATCTCGATCAAGTCAAGAAAACCCTCATTGACCACCAAGGCCGTTCGTCCGACCTTGCCGGTCAGGAGCGCATTGAGGGCCACTGTTGTGCCATGCACGATCTCGTCCCGCTTGCCTGCCCCGCCTAGTCGCTGAACTCCTTCAAGGACGGCCAGCGACGGGTCCGCCGGAGTCGAGGGGAGTTTTTCCGCCCGCACCTCATCACCGACTCGGCAGACGAAGTCCGTGAATGTTCCTCCCGTATCCACTCCGATCGTTTTCACGTGGCGCAGTTTACGGGGGGCGGGGGCAGGTTCCAATTGCGAGTGGGAACAAGGCTGGCTGGAGTTGGGCCCATGCTTGGGCAGGGCCGGATAGCCAGGCCCAGGCGGGGCATCGGAATCACTTGGGAACTCTCACTTGGACTCGTTCCTTTGCGCTTCAAGGACTGCTGTCCCTGGCTATCACGATGCAACTAGGCTCGTTCAAGATTTGGAGGTGGGTGCCTGTATCTGGCTCAAATCAAGCCTCAAACTGCCTGCGGAGCTTGCGGAATTGGGCCGAGGGTTGGATGCTCGCGCAAACCTGCGGGAGTTTCCTCGCCGCATCCCCCAACAATGATCCGCACCGAATTCCGCACCATCCGAACTATGGCGCTGCCGATCGTGGCCACTCAGGTGGCAACGATGATGTTGGGTGTATGCGACATGTTGATGTTGGGGCACTATGACACCCGGGCACTCGCGGCATCGGCGCTGGGCCGCGTTTGGATCTTTGGCACCTTCGTGATGGCCCAAGGGGTTCTATTTGGGCAGGACCCACGCATCAGTCAGTTGCACGGCGCGGGCAAGACCAAGGAACTCGGTACGACCTTACAGGGGGGGCTGATCCTGTGTGCGATCCTCAGCATTCCGCTGGCCTTGGCCTGGATGTTCACCAGCAATGTCCTGGGCGGGCTGGGTGTGGACCCTGAATTGGCGGAATTGGCGGGGCGCTACGCTGTGGTTCAAATCCCTGGGATTCCCTTTCTACTCGGATTCCACGCGCTGCGCAGTTGGCTACAAGGGCGGGGCATCATGCGCCCGGCCATGTGGGTGGTGTTTGTAGCCAATGGTCTCAACGTGATCGTGAATTGGGCGCTCATTTTTGGGCACTTGGGTTTTGAACCCCATGGACTCGTCGGGGCGGGCTGCGCTACGGCCTTCACTCAGATTTTCATGCTGCTTGGTCTGTTGCTCTTCGTACGAGTCTTCGACTTGCACAAGGACGCCTGGACCCGCTGGAGCCGTGCGGCCTGGAGGGAGGTGGTGGCCATCGCGCGCATGGGAGGGCCTATCGGTCTCCAATTCGGGTTTGAGATTTGGGCCTTCAAGGCCGCGACCTTGATGGCGGAGAAGTTGGGTACAGAGGCGGTTGCCAGCCATGCCATCGTGCTCAGCCTCGCCTCCATTTCGTTCATGGTCCCCCTCGGTATTTCGATCGCGGCCTCGGCGCGGGTGGGCAACCTGATCGGCGCCCGAAAGTTCGGTGATGCTCAAACGGCCTCAACTGCGGCGCTGATTCTCGGTGTGAGCTCGATGATGGTCTTTGCGATTCTGTTCATCGTGTTACGCGATGAGTTGCCTCGGCTCTTCAACCCCGATCCGCTCGTCGTGGCTGGAGCTGCGGCCATCTTGCCCGTCGCCGCTGCCTTTCAGCTTTTTGACGGATTGCAGGTTGTTGCCGGCGGCGTGATCCGTGGCATGGGGCGCACGCGCATTCTGGCGAGCGTGCACTTCATTGCGTTCTATGTCTTTGGCCTGCCACTTGCCTATTACTTGGGAGTAGCGGGAGACCAAGGCCTACGCGGCATCTGGTGGGGGCTGTGTTTGGGTCTGGCAGGTGTGTCCGTGGTGCTCTTGGTTTGGGTTTCAAAACGTGGCCCGGCGAGCATGGAGGGCGCCGCGCCTACGGTCTCTGTCTGATCTTGGAGTCAGCACCGGCCAGCCTGATTCCTTCAGAAGTCGATCAGGCTGAATCTTCCCGATGACCAATCTTCTTCTCCTCATTTCGGCGGAATGAGCAGCGCTGGTATCGCCGTGACGACCACGCTCGAGTCATTCAAGACGGCCATGAACCCGCCTGCGGACTCGCACCGACGCTAGGGTCTTGCCTGAGCTGGAGGCCGGGCTGGCGCGGGTGCACGGGTTTGCGCCGAGCGTGGCCGGATCGTTCAAAGTCACACATGCTGGCCTGTGGCGCGGATTCCCACTTTCCGGCGGGAGAGCGGGGGGCTGAAACGGTAGCCTGAAGAGCCGATGTTCGCCCTCCTCGACCTCAACGATCCGACCGGCCTCGCATGGCGGGTCGGCGTTGCTTACTTGCTCGGAGCTGTCCCCTTTGGGCTCCTGATGTGTCGCTTGATCAAGGGCGTCGATCTACGGGAAGAGGGCAGCGGAAACATTGGCGCGACCAATGCCATGCGCGTCCTGGGCAAGCCTCTCGGGATTTTGGCGTTCTTGTTCGATGTGGGCAAGGGATACGCGCCGGTCGCGTTGCTCGCAGGGAGTGATCCCTTGTGGCAAGTGGCCTGCGGAACAGGAGCGGTTTGTGGTCACGTGTGGCCGCTGTACTTGCGCTTCAAAGGCGGCAAGGCCGTGGCGACGGGTTATGGCGTGATGCTCGCGATCCAGCCCATGATTCCGCTGTATGCGGGGCTGGCCTGGCTGCTTTCCCTGTTGGTCTTTGGTTACGTGAGCCTGAGTTCGCTTGTGATGGGCTTGGCGTTTCCTGCGGCAGCTTGGGGCCTTCATGAACCGGGCGTTGTGATCGCAGGCACGGGCGGATTGACGCTCTTGATCTGGGTGCGCCATAGGTCGAACATCTTACGACTCTTGGCGGGTACCGAAGCGCGTACCCAGCTCTGGAATAAACTCAGAAAGTCAGCGGTGGAATCCACTGACACGGATGCGGTCAAACATGATTGAACGAAACATAAGCAAGGCCTTGGTTCTTGGTGACGGGAGTTGGGGCACCACCCTGGCTCTCTGTTTGGCACGCAACGGTGTGAAGACCACGCTTTGGAGTGCGTTCCAGGAGCAGGCAGAAGAGTTGCGCGAGACGCGCGAAAACAAGCGCTTCTTGCCTGGCATTCGTTTGCCAGATGACCTCGAATTCTCCGCGGATCCACACTCTGCGGCAGAGGGTGTCGAGCTTGTGATCAGCGTCGTACCGACCCAGTACTTGCGGGGGGTAGCGCAGCGCTTCGAAGATGCGTTGCCTGGCAACTTGCCGATCTTCTCGGCCACCAAGGGATTGGAGATCGAGACCTTCGATCGACCCTCCGAGATTCTCCGCAGCGCACTCGGAGACCGTCCCATGGGAGTCTTGACTGGGCCCAGCCACGCGGAGGAGGTGGCGCGCGGCCTGCCAGCGTCGGTGGTCTGCGCTAGCGAAGACGGTGCTCTTGCTAGCCTTGCCCAACGAGCCTTCAGCTCAGACACCTTCCGTGTCTACACATGCGATGACCCTGTGGGGGCCGAATTGGCCGGAGCGCTCAAGAATGTGGTGGCTTTGGCCGCCGGAATCTCGGATGGATTGGGCATGGGGGACAATGCGAAAGCGGCGCTCCTGACCAGAGGAATGGTAGAGATGGCACGCTTTGGCGAGCTTCACGGCGGCAAGGCCTCGACGTTCTTTGGCCTTGCTGGATTTGGCGATCTTGTGACCACCTGTTGCTCACAACACTCCCGCAATCGGGCGGTGGGGGAAGCCATCGGCAAGGGCGAATCCTTGCAGGAGATCCTTGATCGGATGTCGATGGTTGCCGAAGGTGTGTGGACGACCAAGGCTCTGTTTGGACCCGAGGCTGACCTCGGGGACCAGGCTTTGCCGATTGCTGAACAAGTCCACGCTATTTTGTTTGAGGGGAAGGATCCCAGGCAGGCTGTAATGGATTTGATGTGTCGCGAGCTTGGCGGCGAGTTGGACGGTTTTCCTCACAACAACGACTAGAGAACACATGACCCCCGCGATTGGATTTGTCGGCTCGCTTTGCATCACCTTGGTGTTTCTTGGTGCCGCGGTTTTCACCGGATTCAAGGCCAGGCGCAAGCGACATCTTTGTTGTGTTGCCGGAGCCGTGCTGATGCTTGTGTCCACCATCTACTACGCGATTGCGTTAGGGGAGCTCTTCGACCTTGAGTCTTCGGGAATCGTTACTCCGATTCACTTGACGACGGCGAAGATCAACACAGCTGCCTACTTGTTCCCAGTCATCACTGGGATCTGGACCATCAAGAATCCCAGCAAGCGAAAGCTGCATGGCCGAGTGGCCATGGCTGTTCTGGTTCTGACGGTTTTCACTGCAGTCACCGGGACCATGATGTTGGCCTGGGCCACGCCGCTCTAGGCGCGTTCGGAGCGCAGCGAATCAGGAAGGCAAGTCCAGTAACTGCGGCACGACTGCCTTCAAGCCGAGCAGACTCACGTTGGCGAAGATCGGCACCATTGTGATTAGGATCCAGGCCAGCTTCGCTCTAAGCGAGAAGAGCCCGAAGCAGAGCCCGAGAGCCGCGAAGGCAAACGCGATTCCGTAACTGATCTCCGCGGAGGGAGCGTGGTCTGGTGCCCAGCGCCTCATGACCAGGGCCAGCCAGATCACGGCCCAGCCCCCGGTAGCGAGGGTCATGGACATCATCCACGTCCGATGCCTTCGCCGAACCACCCGTCGAATCCCTTCAAATCGTCTTGCTGGCCTCGCCATGGGTCTGATTCTCAGATGTTCTCGCCCAAACCTCAAGTTCCGTCCTTGTCAGAGATTGACGCTGCCCCGTCCAGGACCTATAACTTTCGTCCCCTCGGTCGGGGCGTGGCGCAGCCTGGCTAGCGCGCTGCAATGGGGTTGCAGAGGTCGGAGGTTCGAATCCTCTCGCCCCGACCATTTTACTGCCTGCGGGTGAATGACTTGCGGCTGGCGTTTGGGCGCAGAGTAGATGAGTTCGCGAAGCTCCATCCACCTTCTGGGACTGCCCGGTCCTCATTGACGACGTTGTACGGCGCTTGTGCGACCGGGTTACCGTCAAAGGACCTTCAAGGCCGCTTCATACTCTGCAAGGCGCGTGGCGACGCCCGTGTCCGCGGCCTCAGGCATCAGCGAGAGCACGCGGCGCTGGGTCTCGACGGCGGCCGCGGTGTCGCCGGTCCGGTCCAGTGTTGCGCGAGGGTGTCGAGCACGTTCCAGAGATTTTAGGGTGAACTCTCCTCCGCGAGCCTGCACGCGCGCTCGGCATAGCCCAGCGCGCGCTCCCGGTCCTGCAAACTCCTGACTTCGGTCGTCAAGAGAGCCCAGGCGGCGCCGTTGAGTGCGGAAGCGTCTGAGCCCTCCTGGTCTGCCTGCGCGGTTCGCAACTCCAGGAGCTCGCGCTGCAGTGGCAGAGCGTCATCGATGCGCCCGAGGCCCAGGTAGGCCGTGACGAGCCCCTGCATTGCGAAGCCCGTCAAAGGATGCTGCATGCCCAGGACGCGGCGCTCGAGCGGCAGGCTCGTCTCGAGCATCTCCGCCGCTTCTTTGAAGCGCTGCATCTGGTTGTAGAGGATCGCCAGGTTGGTGATCGTGAAGAGCGTCTGCGGGTGCTCCTCGCCCAGCACGCGGCGCTGGATCTCCAGCGTCTC
>JBLIMI010000237.1:0-6149 GCA_047638655.1 Minisyncoccia bacterium
CTTCCCGGAATGCGTCTTGAGCATCCGAGGGAGTAGCGACCGCGGGAGCGGCAAGGCTAAGGGCGGCGAAGAAGGCGATGAGACCGAAGTGGCGTCGCATACCGGTCATGAAAAGATGTTCCTTTGGCGTGGCTCTCGCGCGATATGAAGAGCGCGTAGCAGGGACGTGTGGAACACCACCCGGGGGTGCCATGAGGCACTAGGGCAGTGAATCCGTGGGGACGATCGAGGCGGAAATGATACCTAGGACAGTCCCGGGATCAAGGTCTGAACCCTGGAGCCGCCGGTGAGTCTTCAGGAAATTGAGGACCCACTGGAGACAGAAAACCAGCCTGGCGCGGGGCACTACCCACCTTGGAGGCCCTGGCTACCGCTGACTTTGGCTGATCTTCCCCAGGATTCGTCCGGAGGCGGCTCCGGTGGCGGAAGGGCACGTAACGGGCTCTCCAAGCACTGTCCTGGTTGCAAGCACCGCAAAAACGAGGGCTTCGCGGGCGTCTGGATCGACCCCGATGCTGGCGCTCGAAGCGACCTGGCCGTCCAGCTGGGACTCCAGGGCTCCCATAAGAATGGGATTGTGAACGCCCCCGCCGGCCACAAAAAGTCTTCCTGGAGACGGGGGCAGATGTTCTCGAATCCCGCGGGCAACCGTGCACGCCACCAACTCGACCGCCGTCCGCAGCAGGTCCTCGTTTCTCGCGCCGGGCCCCGCGCTCGCCAGCAGCGAGTCCAGCCAGCGCTCCCCGAAGGTGTCCCTGCCCGTACTTTTGGGGGGAGCATGATCGAAGAACGGGTGATCCAGCCAGCCCTCCAGCCAGTCCTCCCGCAGCACTCCTCTGGCAGCGGCTCTGCCGTCCCAATCGCACTCTTCTTTAAGGAGGCGCCGAGCCAGTCCATCGAGCAGCGCTCCCGCCGGCCCCGTGTCAAAGGCCAGGGCCGCCCCTTCCCGTGGAAGGAAACTCAGATTCGCCAGACCGCCCAGATTCAAAATAGTCGTCGGCCGGGCCGTCCCACCAAAGATGGCGTCATCTGCCAGAATGGAAAGCGGTGCGCCCTCCCCCCCCGCCGCTATGTCCCGTTGGCGAAAGTCACTGACAACCGTGCAACCAGCCGCCTCGGCCACATGGTCCCCATCCCCGACCTGCAAGCTGGCCGGCCCTGTCCCCTCGGCCCCGTCATGGTGGTAGAGCGTCAAACCATGGCTACCCACCAGATCAAGCTCGAGCCCCGCTGCGGAGGCCACCTGCGCCGCGGACGAACCAAAGAGCACCCCCAGGTCCCGCCCGAGCAGCGCAATCTCCCGCGGGCCGAGGTCCTCCCCGTCCAGGGCTTGGCGCACTCGGCCCCGAAGCTCCGTTGGAAACGGCAGGGTCTCGAAAGCGAGGGCCTCGCACCCCACCACTCTCGCCCTGCCTTCCCCCCCAGGCTCCACCAGCATGCGGGTCAGCCCCACGTCGATTCCATCGCCCGAGGTGCCTGAGAGCACTCCGGCGACGACGCCTTCCCCACGAATCAATCTCTTCATCAAGGACCACACCTCAGCAAGGTACCCTTTGACCATGGCGCAAGACAAAGCTCGAAAGAGGCCGATCCTCGTCGTCGATGACGACGGCGACATCCGCATAGCCCTGGAGATGCTGCTGCAGTACGAGGGTTACGAAGTCTGGACCGCCCGCGATGGGATCGCCGCGCTGGCCCGACTCGCTTTAGAAAAGAAGAAGGGCCGTGCGCCCGCGGCGATTCTCAGTGATTTGAAGATGCCGGAACTGGACGGTTTGGGCCTGCTCGAGCGAGTTCAGCAACTCGACCACTCACCGCCACTGATCATGATCAGCGGGCACGCGGATGTAGCCATAGCGGTGGAAGCGATGCAGAAGGGAGCGGCGAACTTCCTCGAAAAGCCCCTGGTCGACAATCGCGTGCTGGTCACGCTCGAAAACACCATGCGTTCGCACCGGCTCGAGCACGAGAACATCGGGCTGCGACGACAACTGCACCAGCGCTGGGAATTGACGGGCCCCAGCGCAGCAACCAAGTTACTGCGGGAGCAGGTTCTCCAGGCAGCGAATTCCAGCGCCTCGGTTTTGATCACTGGAGAGAACGGTTCGGGCAAAGAAGTCGTCGCGCGCAACTTGCACCTGGGTGGAACTCGCTCGGCGGCGCCTTTCATTACAGTCAACTGTGCGGCTATTCCGGCCGAACTGATCGAGTCAGAACTCTTCGGCCACGAGAAGGGCAGCTTCACTGGAGCCTACGAGAGGCGCATTGGCCACTTCGAAGCTGCCCAGGGAGGCACCCTGTTCCTCGACGAAATTGGCGACATGCCCCTCGGCGCCCAGGCCAAAGTCCTGCGCGCACTGGAGACCCACGAGATCACACGGGTAGGTGCCAGCCAGACCATCCCCGTGGACATTCGAGTGGTCGCCGCCACCAACGCCGACCTTTCAGAGTCCGTGGAGAGCAAGAGTTTCCGGCTGGACCTCTTCTATCGCTTGAACGTCATCCCGTTGCACGTGGCCCCGCTACGCGAACGACGCCAAGACATCCTGCCCCTGGCACAGACCTTCTTGGAAGAAACGGCGCGCCGCGCAGGTAGGCGCGAACAACAGCTTTCGCAGGATGCTAGGGATAAATTGCTCGGGCTCGATTACCCGGGCAATGTACGCCAGTTGAAGAACCTGCTTGAAGGGGCCACCGTGTTTAGTACGGACACTCAGCTTGAAGCCAGGGACTTGCAGCGCATCCTGGACATGGGGCCAGCGATGTCGAGGCCGGCGGGGGCGGCGGGGAAGAGCGGCCAGGATGCGTATGAGGTGGAGACTTTCGAGGAGTTCAAGGATCAGAGCGAGGCTCAGTTCTTTGCTCGAAAGTTGGAGCAGAATGACGGCAATATTAAGCGTACGGCGGAGCGGCTGGGGATGCAGCGAAGTCACCTGTATAAGAAGCTAGACCGCTACGACCTTCGTAATTAAAAGGTACTGCATGGCAGCGGTGTGGAAGCGCCGCCACCAAATATGCGGAACCCCCGTGACCCGCCCCACTTCCGACCGTCTCTCCCTGTAACGAAGGCTTCAACCAGCCCTTCGAAGGAGAAACGACCATGTTCAAGCCACCGTTCTGCCCCCGCCGCGATTGTTCCCAGCACCGCTCGCCTCGCCCAAATTTCTACTACCGACACGGCTTCTACCACCCCAATTGCCGGTCCCATGCCGTGCCACGATTCCGATGCCGGTCGTGCCGCCGAACTTTCTCTCGACAGACCTTTCGAGTGGACTATCGAGACCAACGGCCGGATCTGAACGCGCCTCTCTTCAACCTCATCAGTATGGGCGTCGGCATCCGGATGAGCTCCAGGCGCTTGGGCCTAAGCCTGCGTTGCACCGAACTCAAACTGCGCAAGATCGCGCGGCATCTACGCCAACAAAACCTAACGCTTAGAGCCCCGCTGGACGGCGAGGTTCAATTCGTCTTTGATGAGTTCGAGACTTTCGAAACCCACCGGAGTTTGTGCCCGCTGAGTGTGCCGGTCTTGATCGAGAAGACGACGCGATTTTGTGTCTGGGCCGAGTCGGCCACGATTCGCCCCAGGGGAAAGATGACGGGGAAACGCCTGCGAACCATGGCTACTCGTGAATTGAAGTACGGCCGCCGGAAAGACCGGTCACGGCGAGCCATCCGGCGCACGCTTGACCGGGGGAAAGACCTGTTGACGAAGTCCGCCGTGGTTCGACTCTACACCGACCAGAAATCGACGTACCCAGGCCTGGCTCGAGCAGCTTTTGGAGCTTCGCGCCTCGTGCACTATAGGACCAACAGCAAGGTCGCGCGGACCACGCACAATCCACTCTTTCCTATCAACCACGAGGAGGCTCGCATGCGGGATGCCATGGGCCGTTTGCGCAGGGAATCGTGGTTGGTGTCCAAGAAGCGGCGCTACCTGGACCTGGCGTTGCAAGTGCACCTGGCCCATCGAAACTTCGTTCGAGAACGATTCAATGGGGACGAGGAATCACCCGCGCAACTGCTTGGTTTTGTGCACCGCAGAATGTCCAGGACCGAAGCACTTTCGTGGCGCCAGTGCTGGGGGAAACAGAGTTTACACCCACTCTCAAAGGGTGGGCATTCAGTGGCAGAGTACGAAACGTCGAGGAATCTCGCGGCCTAGAGAGCGAGATGGCGTATCCACACTCGTGCCATGCACCTACGGGATCCTCAATTTCATGCCAGGCTTCACCGAGTCCGGACTAGACATCACGTCCGTATTGGCCTTGTAGATCTTCTCCCACAAGGTACCCGTGCCGTAGACCTTCTTGGAAATCACCCAAAGGCTATCCCCGTCAACAGCGCGGTAGAGGTTGCCACGTTCCTCCGAAAGATCTTCGCGTGAGCTCTTGGAGCCCAGCACCACATCAGTGCCTGTATCCCCCTCATGCCGACGATCATAAACAGGAATCAGAACCGGAGTTCCGGGGGCGATGTAACTCGCGCCCTCGTTGAACTGTCGCAGCAAGGGAGACATGTCGCCGCTGCCGTAGAACTGCTCGGCCAGTGCGTACCAACTGTCCTCTCGCTGCCAATCATATTCCATGATCGAGGCATCCCAAGTGGTGCGCAGACCATCAAGGGTCACCAAAGCCGAACCGGTCGGAATTTGGGCTGGAGCAGTCGGACGAACGCTGAAGCGATCGTCTAGGAAGAGATCACCCCGGCCCTCGCGGTCCTGGCGATTGCGGTCTTGCAAGCTGAGAGCCTCAAGGCCCATGGGCTCGCCGTTCGTTTCCTGATCCAGGAATGGACCTCCGCGCTCTTCGTGCCGCGTTCGCGGATTCGACCCAACGCCGTTTTCATCCTTGGCCACCAAGGGCTGAGGCGTCAAGACTTCGGAAGTCTCGACCTTGGCCACGTCATCTGGCCCCATTTGGAGCAAGAGACCACTTTCTCCATCCTCGCTGAACGTGACCACAAGGATCGCAGTCACTAGGAAGAGGGCGAGTAAAACAACGATCTTCTCGAACTGACCCATCGATCCCCTTGCGCATCCAAGCGCCTACGTTGCAGAGGTTTACGCGATACAAGCAATCGGAAAGCCCGCTCCGAATGCCCAATCACCGTTATCCTCTGATGAGAAGGCCGAGTCAAAGAGAAAGGCAAAGAATCCCACAAGATGGTGTGTTCTTGGGAACTCCAAGCACTGTATCCGGGGACTGTCCCAAAAGTGGGCGGGCAGGAACCCAAGACAGCGTGGGCGGGCGTCAACCCAGCCGATAAGCTCAAACTCACTGAGCGGAGAGTTCCGTCAACGGAAGGCATGGATAGTTCAACGGAAAACGGCACGCCGCGAGGAGACGATTCGAAGTCGGGGGGGTCCCCGGCCAAGGTGGCATTCGTCTCCCGTAGACAGGCCGCCGCCGGATCTCTGGAACTCCAAGCCGGAGACGCGCTTGGAGGGCAACAGCCCTTTTATAAGGACCAAACGATTCGTTTGCTGCTCCTGCTAACGGCTCTCTTGCAAGCCATCTCGTGGGCCAACCTGCAGGGCTATCAGCTAGCCGACTCGGTGGAGTTCATGGACCGCGCTTTCGCCGTCGTGCGAGGTGAACAGCTCGACACGACGGGTGCTGTTCGCTCCTTTGGATTCTCCACTCTATTGCTCCCCTTCTTCGCGCTGGCCGACTGGATGGGGATGAACGACATGCGCCTCGCGGTGCACGCGGTGCGGCTCTTTCAGATGTTGCTGGGGTTGGCGCTTGTGGTGTCGACTGTCCGGCTTGGCGCGCGCGTCGGGGGGCGCAGGGTGGGTTACGTGAGTGGGCTCTTCGTCGCGGCCAATCCCATCTTCTTGCAGTACAGCGTCGACCCCGTCTCCGGAGTGGCCGCGGCCTTGCTCGTCGCCACGGGGTTGAATCGCCTGATCGTGCGCCGGAGCTTTCGACACTCGCTGATCGGTGGCTTGATGCTCGGGGCAGCGTTCATGATGGCGTATCAGACACTCTTGATCGCCATGCCACTGATCGGGACGGTGCTCCTGCGCGATCGATTGAGAGTCCGCCACACATGGGGTGGAGCCCTGATTGGGTTTTCGGTGGCGGTGATGGCCCAGATCGTGCTCGACAAGGTCACGTACAACACCTGGGGCATCTCGGTTTCGT
>JBLIMI010000238.1:0-6142 GCA_047638655.1 Minisyncoccia bacterium
CGCAAAGGGTCGCCGACGGCCCAGGCGCCGTCGTCCTGGATGTCCAGCTGTAGCTCGACACCCTTCCTGCGTAGCAGTTCCCTGAAAAGCTCGGCCGACTCCCGAATCTCCGTGGCCGGTTCAAAGGGCACTTGTTCTAGCTCGAAGTCTCCTCGCTCGATCCGCGAGTAGTCCAGGATGTCATTGAGCACAGCGAGCAAACTCACTCCGGATCTCTGGATGACTTCGGCTTGGTCTCGAACAGTCGGTGTCAGATCCTCGCGCAGGATGAGGTCACACATCCCGATCACGCCGTTGAGGGGAGTCCGAATCTCGTGACTCATGACGGAGAGGAAGGCGGACTTGGCCTTGGAAGCATCTTCCGCGATCGCGATCATACGGCGGTTGGATCGGTTCAGGAGGAACATGACCACGAACAAACCCGTGCTGGTCATGAGCCCGATGGGCACGATCCAGCTAGAGTCGTCCTGGGGCGCACTCGCCTGCGCAATGGTCTGAGCCGAGCTCCACACATAGAGCCACTGCTTGCCCCCAAACTCCACCCGATGCTCTGCCACCAGACTGCCTGCCACGCCTTCTCGGCCCGCGTAGATGCAGCGGTCTGGAGAGGGCTCGCCGTCGAAGATCGAGAGAGACAAATGCTCACCTGTGAGCTCTACGAGGCCCCGCAGGGTTCTTTCGCCGATAAAGGGCGCATAGGTCCAGCCAATGCAGGTGGCGAGGCGTTGCTCAAGTGTTGCCGGGACCTTGCCGCCCGAATAGACGGGGACCATCATCAGGAAACCGGGCTTCTTCTCGTTGTCCTGGACCAGCGTGATGATGTTGGTCACTCGGGACTCTCCCGTTGCCATCGCCTCGTACGCCGCCGATCGGCGCACAGAGTTGCTTCCGATGTCCAGCCCCAACGCGGGCAGATTGTGTTCAAGAGGTTCGATCCACTGAATCACATATCGACTGTCCGGCATGGGGTCATCCAGAACTTTGATCTCTAGTCGGGGCTCTCCATCAGCGCGGGTCAGGTTGAGAAACTCCTCTATACCATCATTGGAGACCCGCCGAATGAACCCGATACCGCTGATGCCGGGGAACCGCTTGTCGATGTCCAGTTGATCGACGAATCGTCGCCACTGGTCACGGTTCACCATTGAGGTTGAGTTGAACAGACCCTTGGCTGCGTACAAGCCAACCTCGTAGAGTTGCATGCGCGTGCGAGCAGCGTCCATGCCCTGTTCAACTTGACGTTCGAAGTTAGCTTTTGCCCGATTGACCGAAGCTTCGTGCACCACGCTTCCGCTGACCACGGTCATGATGACACTCAGAGCCTCGATCAATAGTCCAAACAGGAGGAACGGACTGGAGTAGGCCAGGGCCTTCCTGGAAAGTGTCATGGGACCGAGGTGTCAGGGCAAGTAGTGAAGGAGCAGATGCAGAGCAAATGTGGGGCGGGTGTTCCGCACTTGGCCTATCGCGCAAGTGCAGGTAGCTTCTTGACACTTTAAGCGAAAGGCCCTGGCTTGCATTTCAGCGTGCCAGCAGCTTCATTGGTTCCCGGGGCATCGGCGGATCACCGGACCAGAATCTCGGCACAGTGGCGCACCCGAGGAAAAGCCGTCAGGCTTCTTCATGATCTCTAAGTCACCTGTCCACCTGGAGTCGTCGATGATCGCCGGTAGGCGTGCTCAAGGGCCAAGGCGAGAGAGTTGGGGTGATTGAGAGGTTGCTCTTCAGCATTCCATTCGGGCTCGAAGTAGCACTCCCGATTCGGAGTTAACAACC
Organism: Minisyncoccia bacterium; assembly: GCA_047638655.1. Lineage (GTDB taxonomy): Bacteria > Planctomycetota > UBA1135 > UBA1135 > JABACD01. The sequence goes on from JBLIMI010000238.1 coordinate 1,777, forward strand.
GGCCGTTCTTATGCAAGCGCGAGCTTGTTCAACCAGGAGCGAACAACAAAAAATACTCGGAGGAGGACAAGTGAAAGACAGGGCCTCCGCCAGCCTCAGCGACCTCACCTGGCGCATCGACCTCGCCAACTTCGGGGCGTTGGTACATAACGAACGGCGTCCCGAGGAACCAGGGACGCTGTTTTCAAGTACGCCGAACGGATCGGTCGACAGCCCGGGCCAAAGTACTGTCCGTCGTAGGCGTACACGCGCCCTGCATCTACGCCGTTCGGTCCGTCATGCAGTGGAGCGGAGACAATGAAGGGCGTTGGCCCGTAAATCAGATTCGCCCCTCGAGGGTAGCAGCGATGCCGCATTCGGCGAGTGTGTTCCGAACGATCCTTCCCGGGGCATCTCCTGGGAGCCAGGTAGGCCAATCCCACTCCGTGACGGCCCCAATAACCGGGGGCGCCCGCCGAGAGGTCCATTGCCTTTCCTGTGCCTAACTGCGCCCTGGGGGCCTTCGAGCAGCGTGGAGCACCGCGCAAACACTCAGACCTCGCCATCGAAACGGCGTTGACCTTGCGCCTCGTGTTCCAATTACCCCTTCGTCAGGCAGAAGGCTTCCTTCGCTCGCTACTGGAGTTGATGGACATCTCGCTTGAAGCGCCGGACCACACGACACTCTCACGACGGAGCGCGGACTTGAGGGCAAACATCGGAGTGCTACAGTCCAAGAAGCCGATTCACTTGATCCTCGATCAATACAGAACTCTCCATCGTCGGAGAAGGCGAATGGGCCGCTGCAAAGCATGGAGGGTCGGGAAAGCGCGGTTGGCGAAAACTCCACATCGGTGTTGATGCAAAGGGCTGAATCCAGGCTCAGGTCCTGGCCAAGAGTAATGTCGATGACGCGACAACAGGAATCGTGATCATCAAGAAGACCAAGGGGAAGCTTTCTTCGGTCACTGTAGATCCTGCGTATGACACGGTTGGCTTCTACAAGTCGGCGGCTTCGAGAGGAGCCCGCGTGGTCGTCCCCCCAACCATCACGGCATCTGTAACTGGGCGAGGGCCACGCTCTGCCGAACGTGACAGGACGATTCGCCAGGTCGAGAAGCTTGGCCGCAGGGAATAGAAGAAGCGATCCGGGTACCACCGCAAGGGGACCGCAGAGAACGCATTCTAGCGGTACAAGACGATGCTCGGCGGCAGACTGCACGCCAGATGTCTGTCGGCGCAGAAGACTGAGGTCGTGATTGGGTGCAAGATCCTCAACAGGACGCTAGAGTGCGGACGACCAAAGTCGATCGCCATCTCTCGCTGAATTCGCCAACGGAGGGAGCCACGTTGAACCAATTCGAGTTGTGCACCAACACCCCCCTCAGGGCGCGAAGGTCACTTCTAGCGCGTCGGAGAGGTTGAAGCCGGTGCCGCCTGACACGGCGTCGCGGAAGAAGCACTGGAAAAAGTGGACTCCCGGGTTGGTGATGCCGACGGAAGGCAGGTCGAGCATGGAAGTCGCGAGACCGCCGGAGGCCAGGCTCGCGGTCCCGATGCGGACCAGGGCGCCGGCGACGCAGAGGAGTCCGTCGCCGAAGGGCGTTTGTTGCTGTGCGGACCCGTGGAAGAAGAGAAAGGTCGTGTCCGGGAGGCCGACGGCGCTGAGCGTCAAGTCGTTCGCTGCGAGGCTGGCGCTGCCGCTGGCGCTCATCACGGCCGCGGTACCCGACGAGTTGGTAGTGGAGAAGCAGCGGTTCAGGCCGAGCGCGCCGCTCGACACGTTGCACTGACCGTAGCTGTTGTCGCCCCAAGCGACCAGCGATCCGTCGCTGAGTCGCGCTACGGAGTACGCGGTGTTCGCGGCATAAGAGTTAAAATAGTTTGTATGCCAATAAAAGCCCCAACTGGTCCCGCCGCCTGCCGAGATCTCGACGTAGTCGAGTCCGGACGGTGGTGTGGGAACGTTGTCTCCCCAGGCCACGAGCGAGCCATCGCTGACTCGCGCAGTTGTGTGCCCGCCGGCTCCGGCATCCAGATCTACATAGCTCAGGCCGGGAGACAGAGGCGGCACGGGAGCGGACAGGTATCCCCACTCCCACTGCACTACCGTGCCGTCGCTGCGCCTCGCCACCGTGTGCGTGCTGCCCGTAGAGACTTCCAGATAGCTAAGGCCCACAGGCAGCGTCGGAACCGGCTCTATATACCTGCCCCACTGCACGATCGATCCATCGTTAAGCAGCGCGACCGAGTAACCGATAAAACTACTCCAGCCGTAATACCAGCCCCAAAAGTCGCCGAACAACAGGAAATCCAGGTAACCACCCGCCGAGATCTCGCTGAAGGAGAGGCCAGCGGCCAGCACCGGCACATCGCATTGGCCGTAACCATTATCTCCCCAAGCCACGACCGAACCATCGCTCCGCCGCGCGAGTGTGTGAGCGTTACCGGCATCGATCTCCACGTAAGAGAGGCCGGTGGGCAGGGGCGGGACGACACCCCATGTGTAACCCCATTGCACGACAGAGCCATCGCTGCGGCGTGCCACGGAGAACCCGAAGTCAACGGACCATGTGTTTGGCGGCTGAATCAGCATCCCTCCACCCGCCGAGACCTCGACGTAGGTAAGCCCCGGCGGCAGCGCGGGCGCATCGCACTGGCCGCTCCGGTTGTTGCCCCAGGCCGCGACGCTGCCGTCATTACGCAACGCGAGCGTGTGCGTAGCGCCCGCCGAGATCTGGACGTAGACGTCAGCGCTGCTCGTTGGTTGTGAAACGAGAGCGCTGCTCAGCGGCAGAGCGTGAGCGGGCTCGGCCGCGAGGATGAGGGTCACGAACACTGCGCACAGGCCTAGGAGTCGACCGATGTGGAACTTGAGTCTCGGGTGTCTTTCTGATTTCATCGCTTGATTCGTGAGTTGGAGTGGAACGGGTCGGAGCGCAGCGCGAAGGGCTGGGCCGGGTTCGATCTCGCCGTCGTCTGGCTAACCGAGAAACAAAGTTGGAGCAGGCAGAGAATTGTGGAATTCTTCTCGGAGATCTGCTCTCAGTCCTCATTTTCCCACAGGGAGTGCCCGAAGCTGAGCGATAGGACAACTGCGAGTTAGGCATGGGAGATATAATTCGCGAGAGCCGATCCCGCAGAACAGGAAGCTGAAACATCAAACCTGACCCCAAAGAACTTAGTGAGACCCTCTATCGGGTCCGCAGCGGAGACTCCGCTGCGGTCGCGAGGTTGATGGACGTGGTCTACGAGCCGCTCAGGGCTCTCGCTGGGAGCTACTTCCTGAGCCAGCCGGCGAGCCACACTCTGCAGCCCACTGCGCTCGTCCACGAGGTTTTCCTGCGAGTCGTCGATAAGAAAGATGCGGTCTGGAACAATCGCGCACACTTCCTTGCTGTCTGCGCCAAGGCCATGCGCGGGATCCTGGTCGACCACGCGCGGGCCAAGTCAGCCCTCAAGCGCTCTGGTGATCGCGAGCGCGTGCCGCTCGACAGCAGGCTGGCACTCTGCACCGAGGACGAGGTCGACCTGCTCGATCTCGAGGAGCATCTGGTTCTCTTGGCGACTCTCAGCGAGCGACAGGCGCGAATCGTCGAGTGCCGTTGCTTCTCCGGAATGACCATCTCCGAGGTGGCCGAGGTCCTCGGGGTCTCGACGCGCACCGCGACTGATGAATGGGCCGTGGCGCGTGCCTGGCTCAGCGTCCGACTGGCAGCGGGCGAATGAGCTCGGCCGATGACGCGCGCGCCCGCCACGAGCGGATGCAGCGACTGTTTCTAGAAGCGCGCGGACTCGAGGAGCTCGCGCGCGCGGCGTTCCTTGACGAGGCTTGCGCCGAGGACCCAGCGCTACGCGCCGAGATCGAGCAACTCCTCGCTCACGACAGGCCCGCGACAGCCGGCGACGAAGAGCCCGACTCGCCCCTGCGTAGCGAGCTCGACGCGCTGCGTCAGCAGGCGGAGAAGTTATCGGGCCCGGTGATGCCGGAGTGCATCGGCGAGTATCGCCTGCTTCGCAAACTGGGTGAAGGAGGCATGGGCACGGTCTATGAGGCTCGTCAGGAGAAGCTGCAGCGCACGGTCGCTTTGAAGGTCATGCGACTGAGCAGTTTTTCGGCGCAGTCCCTGCGACGATTCGAAAAGGAGGGCGAGTTCCTCGGCCGCTTGGAGCATCCGGGCATCGCGCGCATCTACGACTCGGGCCGCGCCGACACCCCTTTTGGCCCGCAGCCCTACTTCGCCATGGAGCTCGTCGACGGAGTCCCGCTGACCGAGTACGCGAGGTCGCGCGAGCTCTCCTTGCACGAGCGGCTTGAGCTCATCGTGCGCGTCGCAGACGCGGTTCAGTACGCGCACCGGCAAGGCGTGATCCACCGTGATCTGAA
>JBLIMI010000239.1:0-6133 GCA_047638655.1 Minisyncoccia bacterium
AATCGGCGTACCTCGAATCCAATGTGTTCCAGCTCAAGTTGACCGGCCTGGAACTTGGAGATGTCGAGGATGTCATTCAAGAGCACCATCAGCGCCTCTGCTGACGTCTGAAGCGTGCCCGCCATGCTGCGCTGATCCTCACACAACTCCGTTTCTAGCAGCAGCCGGTTCATGCCCAGAACCCCGTTGAGGGGAGTTCGGATCTCGTGACTCATGCTGGCCAAGAACATCGACTTCGCCGCCGAAGCATCTTTGGCTTCCTCGACGGCTTCGGCAAGCTCGGAGGTGCGTGCCGCGATTCGAACTTCCAAGTCGGCATGCGAAGCGGCAAGCTCTTGGTTGGCAAGATAGAGCTCCAGGCTCTTCTTCTCGAGAAGAACCTCAGCCTGCTTTCGCGCAGACCGTTCGCGTTCTATACGCCGGGTCCAGCGGAGCTCGGAGTCTTGGGCCTTGTCGGTCATCTAATTCGGAAAATAGCCTTGGAACCGTCTCCGGGCTCCAGCATCTCATACTCAACGGTATGGATGCCTCCATAGTGCTGCAGGCAGCCGCGAATCAGCCCCAAGCCGAACATCGCGAAGGGGTGCTTGGAGGTGTAGATCAGGTTCAACCCGTCCTTATCAAACTCTGCGGTAAAGTGCGGAAGATCGGCTTCCGGGTACAGCTTGCGTACCTCGACATGGATGTGATCGTGGATGCTCGCGAGGAACTCAAAGCAGCTCGCATCTCCAACAAACATCGCGGGGAAGAGCGTGTGAAAGCGTTCGAACAGGTGCTCGCCGAATGCGGCAAGCAAGTCGTCGATCGGTGAGTCGAGAATGTCGGCGAGTAGCACGACCATCTGCACCAGCTCACCCGCATCGTACGTGCCGACGGAGGTGTACACCCCGCGGCTGGGTAGGCTTGGAATTTCGAGCAACTGGTCCGTCGTGTCCATGCCATGGGCAGACTCGACCATCGCGAGAAACTCGGTGAAAACTAGACCTTTCATTGGGGAGTGGTGGTGGAGAGGTGGAGAATAAAGTGCCTCGACCAAAACGCTCCCTGCTCTTGAGTAGACCTTGTCTATTCTCTGTTTGGGGTCATCGGGTTCCTGATTTCGTGCTCCTTTTGGTCGGTGAGAGGGCCTTTATGGCGTTAGGCGAGGGGCCATTCTTGCCCTCCACAGCGCAGTCAAGCGACCCGTCGTTTGAGGCAGCGCAGGCGCCGCTGGGCCGGGTCAATACCTCGCTTGCTCCGGTCGCGAGCTACGTCATCGGTACGAACCCCTGCTGCTGCCGAACCCGGCTCATCCAGTCGCCTATGGCGGGGTAGGCGAAGAGCTCAAAACTGCCCTCGTTGCCACATCAACCCTTGCGAGAGCCCTGCAGAGCCTGGATCCTAGAATATCGATCTCCTCAGCAGAACTTTTTGAGTTTCCGTCATGATCGCCGGGGCAGGCGGCATCCACTTGGCGAAGACCATGACGAGCAACAGCCCAAACCCCAATATCGAAGCCCTGCTGGTCCACAGCCAGTGGGTGCGCGCCCTGGCGGGCAGTCTGGTGGCCGATTCTTCCACAGCGGACGATGTTCAACAGGAGGTCTGGTTACAGATCCTGAAATCGTCGCCGAAGAGGGTCGACAACCTGCGCGGCTGGCTCGGGAGTGTGGTGCGCAATACGGTGGCTCAAAAGCGCCGTAGCGAGGGCCGTTCGGCCACGCGCCACAAGCGACTGAATCGCGAATCCGATAGCTTGACAGGGGCTGGACCGCATCAGTCGGCGCCCAGCACACCCCAGGAGCTGGCGGAGAAGATGGAAACCTTCCAGGCCTTGGCTTATGCCATCGGTGAATTGGAGGAGCCGTACTCGTCCGCGATCTACCTACGCTTCGTGGATGAGTTGTCGGTGGCGGAAGTGGCCCAACGCCAAGAGGTTCCCGTGCCCACCGCCACCTCGCGCATCCAGCGTGGCATCGAGCTCTTGCGGGCGCAGATGCAGGGACGCTTCGGCGATTCTTGGCGCGCTCGTTGTCTGGTCTTCACTCCGCTTGTTTCGAGAGCGGCGATTCCCTTTTTGATCGGAGTGATAACGATGAGTTTGAAGGCAAAAGTTCTGTTCGGTGTTGTGCTGTTGGCCCTTCTTGTTCCCCTGTATTCCCAGTGGATGAAAGCGGGTCTCGCTCCGGCCGGGCCAGGGGAGGGCGGACTGCTGAAAGAGCTGTCGGATGTGGTCACGCCTGTTGACAAGGAGCTCACCGCTGCGCTGCAGGTGAACTCCGAGGTCTCGCTGCGGCGGGATGAGCAGGCAGCGACGATCGCAACACCCCAGGCGAATCCCCGGGACTTGCGCGTTGTGGTTCGCGACGCGACGACGCTTGAGCTGGTGAGGGGTGCCGAAGTCCTGTACTTCGATCGCGCGAGCGAGCAGGACGAGGCCTGGGGCAAAGATCAATTCACTCGCTTCGATGACGTGGAGATCCTTTTGGATCGCTATGGGGATCGCTTCAGCACGGATGATGAAGGACGTGTCATTCTGCCGGCCCGCAAGAGTTACGCCCACATCGGTGCTCGCTTTGACGGGAGCTTCGCTGCCATCTACCTTTTCGAGGACCCCGAGCGGGATGGGGGGACGGAAGTGGAGCTGCTCCTGCGACCCGCCGTGACGATCCTGGTGAAAGTCATCGATTCCCTCGGGAGGCCCGTGCCCGACCAGCGCGTGGAGTATCAGAACGCCTTCGGGGATCGCTTTGCACAGTGCCTGAGGCCTCAGATTTCCGACGGGTCGGGCATCGCTCTTTTCCAGAACATGCAAGAGGGGTTGGCGGAGGGCCGATCGAGCAACACTCATCGCTTTGCACTTCCCGTTCCCGGGGGGGTGGTGGCCCATGAGTTCCTTCTCGATCAACCGCCCACGGAGGTGGTCACGCTGCAGCTTCCGGAAACCGGAGACCTGCGCATTCTACTGCGTGATTCGGATGGTAACCCGGGGCGGGATGGCATGCTGGTTTACCTGGAGGCCAACGGTCCAGCGCACGCCATTGCGGAGCTCCGTCGAGCCAACTCCCTACGCGGTACGCTTAGTGCGCGCAGTCGAGATGGGGCCGTGCTCTTCAAGAACATCGCCCTCAACACGGAGGTTGTGGGCTGGATGGAAGTGCAGGGGCGCACTGAGCCTGTCGAAGTCATCGGGCAGGGCCCTCGGACGCTGGGGCACGAGGCCCAGTTGACCCTGCGGGTGCCGCCGGTCCCGAGCATCGGCAATCTCTTGGTCTCGGACGGGGAGGGTCATCCACTGTCCCAGCGCACCTTGAGTGTTCAGCAGGTCCTGTTGATAGCAGGACGGGAGCCCGATCCGATCCACCTGAGGATGGGGACCAATGCAGAGGGCCGCGTGCGCTTTTACCAGGACCGTCTGGTGCAGGCCGAGGATCCGGGAGCGGCCAGCGCCAGCATGCTGACCATCGCGATCCAAACCGAAGAAGGTTGTATGCGCTGGGGAGTGCAATCCTGGGCTGCGCTGATAGATGCCGGGGAAGTCGACCTCGGAGAACTGGTGCTCGGCCCCGAGTTGATACATTCGGGAGTGGTCTACGATGAAGAGGACCAGCCACTGGCCTTCGCCGAGTTCAGCATCAGAATTCCCACGCCCTGGCCAGATGGGGAAGAACATCAGATACAGGCCAGCTTCAAAGCCGATCAAGCGGGTCGCTTCCGGGTGCTCGGGGCCGGCCTCGAGCCTGGTACCGAATTGGAGGCCTTCGTCTCCGTTCCCGGCACGGAGCAGGTACGCGCCATGGGCGAAACCAAGTTTGCTTTGATCGTCGGAGACCTAGACCAGAGCCTACGCTTGAACAAAGCGTTGCGGGTGGAGGGACGTATTCTGATTCCAGTAGAAGTGCCCCACGATAAGCTTCAGCTGAACCTTGAACTGACGGACACGGCGGGGGAGCTGAGCTACCACTTCATCGAACTCGAGCGGGCGAACGGGCGCTTCTCACAGGGGCGGTTTCCGGCGGGCCGGGGGCAGTTGGTCTTGATGGGCTCGGGAGCACTGGAGCTGGCACGCTCCGAACACTTCAGTACCGAGGGCACGGGCGTCTTGACACCGGCCGGTTGGGAAGCGCTCGACTTGCGCGGCCGATTGTTTGTGCACGAAATCGAGTTGAAGGGCGCGGACGGCAGCCATCCCGAGCGCGCGAAAGTGAAGCTCGTCGATTTGGCTATGGAGGTGACCGACACGAATCCAGTGAGATTGGTCACGCTTGCGGACCCCTTGCGAATCGTGGTCGAATGCGAGGGCTATCGACCCAGCCTGTCGACCCTGATCTCAGGGCAGGCTGAAATCGAATTGGCTGTGGGTATTCCCATTGTCTTTGCTCTGCCCCAGAGCGTTGAGCTGCCCGAGGGCACTTGGCAGTTGCAGGTCGTCGACACGGCGGCGCTGGAGCTCGGCATCATGGCTTACCATAAGCTCAAGCTCGCTCCGGATGGCCGTTCCTGGATTACAGCCTTGCCGCACCCCGGTGCGTACATGTTGGCCCTTGGACATAGTCTTGAGCAGGCCTCCGGCCCCGGTTCCGTGAAACGCTTTACTGCGGTGCTCTGGCCGGATGGCCAGCGCACCAGCGCTATCGAGATCTCGGACGGGAGCGAAGCCCAGACCATCCTGCTCGACGTCAGCCAAGCGGCAGTCGATGATTGTGTGAGATAGATCCCCGGGTGGCTGTGTCTCTAAATCGACTTGGGCAAGGACGGGGGGCCAAGCGAGGATTGAGTGCCGCCTCAATCCACAGAGGCTTGAGGTGGGGCCCCTCTGACGTCGATGAGGGATCAACCCCCTTCGCCCTTGGTTCGGAGCCTGGTGCGCGGATCGAGCGTCTTGGCATTCCTGAATCGGCGCTCCCCGGGCGAGGTGTAGTGATCAAGGAGTTGTGTGCGGAGCTCGACGGTTTCAGTTTGCACGCCGCCGTAAGAATCAAGGGGTGAGAGACGTCGCAACTGGAACACTTTTGTTGCTACATCACTCGCCCACCCATCTCGAACAAACGTCTCTCTCTCTCACGCCCAACGGCCGGAGCGTGCACGAGCTTCGCTCACCGTTTCGTGATGGGACAACGCCCTTCGTCTTCGAGCCGATCGTATTCATCGAGAGATTCGCCGCACTCGTTCCTCCGCCGCGTCTGCATCAACTGACGTACCACGGAGTCCTGGCTCCAGCCGCCAGCTGGCGCAGCGACATCGTGCCCACCCCGGTGCGTCGCCGCCCTTTGTGCGGTGGAGGCGTGGCGCCTTCACTTCACCGTTACAGTTTCGCGGAGTTGATGAAGCGTGTGTTCCTAATCGACGCATTAAAGTGTGCGACGTGTGGATCCGAGCGCCGTTGGATCGCAGCGATCACAAGTGGCGAGGCGATCGCGAAGAACCTCGATCACCTCGAGTTACCCAACCTGGTGACCGAACCATCTCCGCCGCACCCTCCGCGAGGCTCAACCCGTGTTCCGCAGTCCCCGCGCGATCCCTCGGACGGTTTGGATGAGTACGCGCTCGAGCTCTTTGTCCTCACGGTTGCCGGATCGCCAGCGCTGCAACAGGTCGATCTGGACGAAGCTCATCGGATCGATGTAGGGATTGCGCAGGCGAATGGAGCGCTGCAAGGTCGAGTCGTGGTCAAGCAGTTCGTTCGCCTGATTGAGCTCGAGCACAGCGGCGATGGTTCGGGCGTGTTCGGCCTGAAGGATGGGGAAAAGACGAGTCCCCGCAGCACCCGCCAGCTGGGCATAACGAGCGGCGATGTCCAGGTCGCTCTTCGCTAGGACCATCTCGACATCCGATACGAGCATGGCGAGGAATGGCCAATCGAGAAGCGCCTGACGCATTGCATCGAGACCGTGGGCCTCGATCGCTGCCGTGAGGCCTGTGCCCACCCCGAACCAACCTGGGAGGACCGCGCGGCATTGAGTCCACGCGAACACCCAGGGGATTGCGCGCAGATCCTTAACTCCCCCCATGCCGCGCCGACGGGCGGGCCGTGAGCCAATTTCCAAGCGCTCGATGACATCGATCGGAGTCATGCCCTGAAAGAGGGCATGGAAGTCCGGGTCCTCGTGGACAAAGGATCTGTATGCGGCACGGCTCGCGCTGCTCACGGTAT
>JBLIMI010000240.1:0-6069 GCA_047638655.1 Minisyncoccia bacterium
GAACGACGAAAACGCGGCTCTTCGGCTGGTAGCGCGAGAGTTCGCGCACCAGGTCCAAGACTTTTTTCTTCGAGGCCTCGCCGATGTAGGGGTGGGAATAAAACGTGACGAAAGAAACCTGGCAGCCGCGCTTCATGGAGAGGTAGGCGGCGACTGGGGAATCGATGCCCCCGGAGATGAGGCACATGCCGCGGCCCAGAGTTCCTACGGGCAATCCGCCAACACCCGCCATGCGTTTGGCAAAGATGTATGTGCGCTCTGTCCGCACGTCGATGCCGAGGCGTAGTTCCGCGTGCTTGAGGTCGATTTTGAAGCTACCCAGTTCTGGCAGGATCTTGTCCGCTACGTACCGATCCAGTTCTGTCGACTTCAGGGGGAAGCGTTTCTCGGCCCGCTTGCTCTGGACACGGAATGAGATCTCTCGATCGCGAGGCATTTCACGCAAGACCTCGCGCATGACCATCAACGACTTCTCGGCGATGGCATCCTTGTCCACATCGCAACCCCAGGCGGGGGACACGCTCTTGATGCCTGCGACATCTTGCAAGCGCTTAGCGACATCCATCGTGCGCGTTTCCGGATAGACGATGAGTCGTCCCCGTTTGTTCTCCACGCGTACCTTGCAGATGTTCTGCGTGGCGGACTTGATGTTGCGCACCAGGGCCTGTTCGAAGGAGCTACGGTTCTTGCCCTTCAAGCCAAGCTCCCCGTAACGTACCAACACAATCTCGGGGGCTTCGGTTTGGGTCGTATCGGGGATCATGTTCGCGGCTCGGATGCGGTTAGAGGGTCGCCAGGTCTCTGGCGATTCCTTCGAAGGTCGAGAGGGCGTCTTGAATGTTCTGGGCGCTTGTTTGGTCGCCAAAGGAGAGGCGCAAGACTTGGCGTGCACGTCGGGCATCGATGCCCGCGGCGAGCAAGACCGGGCTGACCTCTTTTTTGCTTGCCTGGCAGGCGCTTCCGACGCTCACCACCACGTCCTGAGCGTCGAGATGATGCAGCCAGACTTCTGCTGGTGCGCCGGGGACCAGTAGAGAGAGGATTCCGGGTTGCTGGTGTGCGTCATCGGATTGCATCAGCGGTTCAATGCCGCAATCAGAAGAGAGTCCATCGAGGAACTCAGCGCGTCGTTGCCAAAGCCGGTCCAGCGTTGCTCTTTGTTCCCTAGCGGCCAGTTCAACTGCTTTGCCGAAGCCAACGATTCCCGCCACGTTTTCTGTCCCCGAGTGCAAGCCGGACTCTTGGCCACCACCGTAGACGAGTGGTTTGAGTTCGCCCTCGCGGGCGCGCACGAGTGCGCCGACCCCTTGCGGGCCATGCACCTTGTGGGCCGAGATGCTGAGGCTGTCGGCTCCCAGTTCGGTCAAGGAGAGCGGCAGCTTGCCGAGCCCCTGCACTGCATCCACGTGCAGCCAGGCCCCGGGAGCGCGGGCGCGAATCAAGCTAGCTACCTGCGCCGTGGGGTAGATGGAACCGAATTCGTTGCTGACGAGCATCTGGGCGACCACGCAGGTCTTGTGGCTCAAGGTTTGTTCCTGGCGGGTCAGGTCGAGCTTGCCCTCTGGGGTCAATGCGCCCACGTGCAGTGCGTGTCCCTCGCGGCTCAAAGCTTCCGCCGCTGCCCGCACGGACGCGTGTTCCGTGGGGCCGATGCACACATCGCCCTTCTGACCTGACTGGCTGCGCGCTACGCCGAGCAAAGCGAGATTGTTGGCTGCCGTTCCGCCGCCGGTGAAGGTCACGAATCGGGGCTTGGCGCCGAGGGCGCGGGCGACCTGTGCCCTGGCCCGATCGATCGCTTCGCGTGCAGCCACGCCCCTGCGATGCACGGACGACGGATTCCCCCAACTGTCCTTCATGAAGGGCAGCATAACTTCCCACACCTCCTTACGCAGAGGTGTGGTGGCAGCGTTGTCGAGGTAGATCGTCACGGCTTCACAACCGGGGCTCGGGGTCGCGCTCTAGAAGCGGCGCGGGCCGCCTCGTCCGCGCCGACCTCGGCGTCCGCCACTGAACCCTCTCGGGCCTCCACGTCCGCCACCGCGGCGCGGAGCGTAGGATCCCCGGGTGGTTCCTGCGACCTTGCTCAAGCGCAGCGCTTGATCGCAGACACGGGTCTTGGACAACGTTTCGTGAATCTCCCGGGGCATGCGCTCGGGCAGATCCACGGTGCTGAAGTCGTCGTAAATTTCGATGCGGCCGATATCGCGACCATCGAGTTGGGCTTCATTGGCGATGGCGCCGACGACCTGGCCAGGGCTCACGCCGTGGTTGTAGCCAACCTCGAGCCGGTAACGTTCCATGCCCGGTTCGGTGGGCCGTTCCAGCGGGTGAGCGCGGTTTCCGCCATCGTGTTGCGGGCGGTTGTCCATGCGCTCTTCGTCGAAAGTTCGCTCTTCCTTCTCGGGCAAGAGCAAGGGCTGGTCGCCTTGAGCCATGAGAGCCAGCGCTGCACCGACTTTGGTGGCATCGGCCTCGGTCTCTTTGATGTACTCCTCGACCAAGTCGGAGTAGAAGCTCGTGCCCTCCTCTTCCATGGCGCTAGTGATGCGCGCCTTGAAGCGTTCAATGCGTTGCTTGTTGACCTCTGCGTTGGAGGGCAGCACGAGTTTCTCAATGCGTCCGCCAGTGTTGCGCTCGATGTTGTAAAGCAAGCGCCTCTCGCGGGGCGTGATGAACAGGATGGCTTCACCCTTGCGGCCGGCCCGGCCTGTGCGCCCGATGCGGTGCACGTAGGCTTCTGTATCGGTGGGAGCGTCAAAGTTGATGACGTGCGTCACGTGAGGGACATCGAGTCCGCGGGCCGCGACATCCGTCGCGACGAGAATGTCGAGCTTGCGGCTCTTGAGCTTCTCGACCGTCAGTTCTCGGTGATTTTGTGCGATGTCGCCATTCAAAGGCGCTGAGGCGTGACCACGCGCTTCCAACCTCTCCGAGAGTTCCATCGTCGCTTGCTTGGTGCGCACGAAGACGATCATGGCCTCGAAGGGCTCCACCTCGAGCAAGCGTGTCAGAGCGTCCAGCTTGCGCCCATTGGGCACGACCTGGAAACGTTGGCGAATGGTTTCGGCTGGCGTAGCTCGGCGCGAGAAACTGACCAGCGCCGGGTTCTTCATGTAACGTTCCGCGATGCGGCGGATCGCCGCCGGCATAGTGGCGGAGAAGAGCGCCATCTGCTCCTTGGCGGGCAAATTCTCGAGGATCCACTCGACGTCCTCGAGGAAACCCATGTTGAGCATTTCATCCGCTTCGTCGAGGATGAGTAGCTTCAGTTGTTTGACATCGATCGTCCCCCGCTTGAGGTGGTCCATCAGGCGACCAGGGGTGGCGACGATCACGTGCACCCCGCGATTGAGGGGGCGCAACTGCAAGGGGTAGGCCTGTCCACCGTAGATCGGCAGGATGTGAAAATCCTGCATCTTCGAGGCATAGCGCTGGAAGGCTTCAGCGACCTGAATCGCCAGCTCTCGAGTCGGTGTCAGGACGAGGGCCTGGGGCACCCGCTTGCTGGCATCGATTCTCGCGAGGGCAGGCAAGGCGAAGGCCGCTGTCTTGCCGGTGCCTGTGGCTGCTTGGCCGAGCACGTCGCGTCCCTCCAGCAGGAATGGAATCGTGCGCGCTTGAATGGGGGAGGGAGCTTCGTAGCCAACGCTCTCCAGGGCTTCCTGGAGGAAATCGGGGAGGTTAAGTTCCGCGAATGTGGCAACACTTTCCTGTTCGACAGGAGTCGTTTCGGTCTCGGACATCTAGCTTTTCTGCGGGGAAGGAACGGAGGGGACTGTGGCCTGCCCTTCGTTCCCTTCGATGGACCGCACCACTTTTGGAGGGCATTCACACACTTTGCCCTCCGGAGATGAGTCCCTCATCCTAGCCCGTTGCTCGAGTCGGGGGTGGATTCATCCCCCAGAGTTTATTCTGGACTGGAGTTTTTCGCGCCGGAGAAGTAGCGGAGGCACATCCACATGGGAGGTGATCGCGCCAAAAACCTCGACTTCCTGATCGAACCCGGACTGCCCTGCATGGATTTCGAGGCGGTACTTCCCGGGGGGTAAATCCCTGATCAGGAAGTTGCCCGCATTGCCAGAAGACACCGGTAACCATGGCCGAGTGGGGTCAGTGACCAAGGTCGCTCTCACCAGGGCTCCTCGAACGGGTTCTCCGCTGGTGTCGATTAGGCGGCCCGCGAGTTCACCAGCGAGTAGTTGGAGCTTCATATTCTTGGACGCGGGCCCATGTACATAGAGAGCCGAATCGGTCTCGATCAAGTTGGGCCAGGAACCACCCTTGGCCCAGGGAGGCAGCACGCGGACGGAATAGGCGCCATGGATCAGGGCCGGAAAACTGAAGCGGCGATCGGGCCCGATGACTGCTCGTACCGGGATGGGCGCGCCCAGGAAGCTTGGTGGATCCACAGGAACCAGTTGGACCTCATAATGGACGAGGGCTCGTCCGGCAATGGGCGCGATCACTTCTCCACTGATGTCGCTCTCTTCGATCTCAGGGAGTTGGGGGGACTCAGAGACGGCCCCGGTCAAAGTCACGACGACGCCCTCGCCGGGCGCTTCGACCTCGAACTGCTCCCGGGCGAATTTGCGGCGGACCACACTCAACGAGTGCGCCCCCGGCGGAATGCGCTCGAGTTCGAAAGAGCCCTGGATGTCCGTGTAGTCCCAAACAAGCTCTCCTTCGATTTCCGTCCAGACGAGCGCCTCTGCGATGGCTTCTTGCTTTTCATTGAGCACTTGCCCAATCACGTGCGAAGTGCCGGAGGAATAGGCGAGGTCAGACAGATCCACCTTGGGCGGATTTGGCAAGTCGATGAATCCCAGCCCTTCCGAGCCGAAACTGTGGACGATGGCCACGAGCAGGAGAGTCAAGAGCCCCAGGTGCGGGAGCCAATCGAGGAAACGCTTCACGCCGAGATGGTAACTGGTGCGTGCCCGAGACTCTCACAAGGACTTGATTGGGGTGCAGGATCAAGCGATTTACATCTTGGCAAGCGAGATCCAGAGCGCGTTCCAGGGAATGGGATGTTTTTTCGGGCCTGGTTCTCTAGCACGGGTATTGGGCGTCTTGCCCATCGCTCCAACTGGGCACCCCACCGTAACAAGGCCGGCGTCGGGTGCTTTCGAGTGGAATTGAAAGCGGGGCTCTTGGCACCTGATCAAGATGTGCCCACTGGCCAGTCTCACTCCACTAGATGCAGGGGCCAACGCATCGAAGGCGACAAAGGAATTCTCTCCTGCGCTCTTCATCTCGAAAACTGGGGTCGCTTCGCTCGCGACCATTCTGCCCCCCGAGTGTGCGGAGGAATCGCGAACGTCGAGAATGCTTACGAGTGATTGAGCGGTTCACCCTAGAGACGAATGCCAGTTCATCGAGCACTCTGCTTTCACCACTGAACTCTTGCGGAAGCCGCCCGTCCGCACAACCGAGAGCACCTAAAAACCGCTCCCACTCACTCTCCCCAGTGCCCTCTTCGACTTGTTCCTCCACGCGCCCCGTCCGCTATTCGCCACATGAGAGAAAGAGCCATGAAACAAAGCACGCAAACCGTCCTACTCGTAGATGACGATGCCAATATCCGCCAATACCTCCGTGAGAAGATAGAGAGACTCGGATACGAAGTGGCCACCGCTTTTGACGGTGAGTCGTTCCGACGTTCTTTTAAGCGTTCGAAACCAGACGTTATTTTGTTGGATTTGATGATCCCTGGCAGCGACAGCATCGAGATGTTGAAGTTCCTTGCAGCGTCCCATTGTGTTGTTCCCGTGGTTCTGATGAGCGGTCTTGACGAGCGCACGATCAGCGCCGCGAAGAAGTTGGGGCATTCCCACGGGCTGCGCATGTTCGGAGGACTGGAGAAGCCCTTTGACCACGCGAAGCTCGAAGCGGTACTCGCGAAGACTGGTCGCGAGAAGCACGACCTGGCCGAAGAGAACTTGATGGAGGCGATTGATCGCGGCGAATTGAGGATTCACTACCAGCCGCAAGTGAACGCGGGAGACGGAAGCCTAATCGGTGCAGAAGCTCTGCTGCGCTGGCAGCATCCTGAGTATGGAATTCTGC
>JBLIMI010000241.1:0-6055 GCA_047638655.1 Minisyncoccia bacterium
GCGCTGGCCTGGAGTGACCACATTCGGCAGCCAGTCGAGTTCGCTTGTTCAAAACCTGGACTACGCCCCGACGATCTTGGAAATGGCTGGTGCCACGGTTCCCGTTGACATGCAAGGGCGCTCCTTAGCACCCATTTTGCTTGGGAAGGCACCGCCGGACTGGCGTGACTCGATCTACTATCACTACTACGCCTATCCATCCGTGCATCAAGTGGCGCGCCACTACGGCATTCGGACGGAGCGAGACAAGTTGATCTGGTTCTATCAATTTGACGAGTGGGAGTTCTACGATTTAAATAGGGACCCCGATGAGCGAACCAATCTCTACGGGGATCCAAAGAGCGCCAAGCGTGTGACTGAGCTGAATGCCGAACGACTGGCGTGAGGAGGTTCGGGCACGGTGAGCTGACTCTGCCCGAGTGCAGAGCAGCTAAGCACCCTGTTCCCAGCGGCTGTGCCGTCCGAGCCAGGCCTGAACGGCGACTCGCTCTCAATCGTACCTGAGTCATGTCTTTGCTCGAGGGTCTCCGGGTTACACTCAGTCGGATGACTCGACCTACTCTGTGCCTATTGTTCTTCTTCACCTCCTGTGCGGCGGTGGCGCCCGCTGCGGCACCGATGATCATTGCCCACCGCGGAGCCTCTTTTGAGGCCCCGGAGAACACCCTGGCCTCCTACGCCTTGGCCGTGGAGCAAGGAGCGCAGCTCGCCGAGTGTGACGTTTACCTCACGAAGGACGGCGTCCCCGTGCTCTTCCATGACGCGGACCTGAATCGCACCACGAATGGAACGGGCCCCATTGTTGAGAGCAGCCTGGCGGAACTCAAACAGCTCGACGCTGGCTCCTGGAAAGGGGCCCGCTATTCCGAAGAGAGGATTCCCACTCTCGTCGAGTTCTTGTTGGCAGTGAAGGGTCAACTTCGACCCGTGATCGAGGTCAAGGGCAAGGATCGGAACATCGAAGGAGCCATCATTGCCGCTCTAAACGAAGCGAAGTTCCCTCCCGAAGACGTCATGATGTTCTCGTTTCACTACAAGGTACTGGCGGAACTTGCGAGGCAGGAACCCTCCTTGCCCACGACATGGCTCGTCACGCCGCCAGCGGCCGGAGAGGACCTCCGACCGTTCTTTCACGTAGCCTTGAAGGCCCGCCTGAGCGCCATCGGTGTCGCGCACAAGCATGTGACGAAGGAGTTGCTTCGCCGAGCGCATGAGTCAGGACTTGCCGTCTACGTTTGGACGGTGAATGACCAAGCCCGAATGGTAGAACTCGCCAGCATGGGGGTGGACGCGATCATCACGGACCGTCCCGCCTTGGCTCGTGCTTCGTTATAGAACGGAACCCAGCGGGCTAGCCGGCTGAGCAAACGAGGCAAGTTGTTTTCACGTGGATGGTCGAAGGCCGGCTCAGCGCGCATCCTCCGCGGCAGCGCGCTGGGCGTAGTCTTCCACTGCGCGCCAAACCCGCAAAGTGTTCTGCGACCAGAGCTTCGCGATCGCCTCCTCATCGTAACCGCGCCGAACGAGTTCTAGCGTGACGTTGAATGTTTCGCTCGCGTCATTCCATCCGGCTACACCGCCGCCACCATCAAAGTCAGAACTGATGGCCACGTGGTCAATGCCGATCAAGTTCACAGCGTGGTCGATGTGGTCCGCCATGTCAGCCACAGTGGCGCCCTCGTGAGTATCATCGTATTGGCGCACCCGCATTCTCAATTCCTCCCGATCCTCCCGGGTGGCGCCATTCCCGCCGACCATACCCAGTTCCTTGCGGGCCTCGGCGACATAGGCGTCACGCGCCTCGTTGCCTTTGACGTACGTGGCGAAGGCCACAATCTGAATGACACCTCCATTGGCTTTCAAGGCCAAGAGTTCCCGGTCACTCAGATTGCGACCATGCACGAGGACTGCGTCCACGCTTGAGTGTGAGGCGATGACAGGGGCCTTGGAGTGTGCGATGGCTTGCATCGTGGTCTCTTCTCCGGCGTGAGAGATATCGACCATGATCCCGACTCGGTTCATCTCTTCGATGGCGCGTCGACCGAGGTCCGAGAGGCCTCCATGAATTGGTGCATCCTCTGGCGTGTTGGAGTCACCCAATTGGCTGTGCCGGTTGTGGGTGATGCCCATGTAGCGGGCACCCCGTCGATGAAACTCTTCAATCAGAGACAGGTCCTCGCCCATGGGGTATCCATTTTCCATCCCGATGCAGGCGACAAGCTTACCGCTAGCACGTATGCGTTCGACATCCGCTGGGCTCCTCGCAATTTCAATCTGGTCTGGATAGCGACGAGCCATGCGTTCGATGGTGTCGAACTTGGAAAACGCCACCTGCTTGGCACTTGCGAAACCTTCTGCGTCGAGAGTCCCTTGACCGACGTAGACGATGAAGAAAGCGACATCGAGGCCGCCTGCTCGCATCTTAGGAAAGTCCACCTGATTCGTACCCCAGAGCGTCGGGTCCTGGGACAGTCGCGCGGCAGCGGCAAGTTTTGGGTCTTCGGGAAGTTCTGGCGAGGCCAGTGAGACAGCGATGTCCTTGTGGGTATCCAAGGTCAGCGTCTTCCAGTGAATCGAGCGAGCGCGCGACAGGAGTTCGGCCTCGGGACGAGCCTCCAGACTGAGGGCTTCACTTACCCTTCCGACTTCCTCGCTGGCCGCTTCGAATTTCCAGACAACACTCTTGGTCACTGGATCTAACTCCATGAGGCAGGGACCCTGCTCGTCCGTCGGACCACAGGCAATCACGTAATTTCCGTTGCCGACTCGCTGCAGGCCCATCGGATAAAAGGGGCTCCCCAGATCCAGTTCCTTGGCTGTGATAGCACTCGCTAGCTTGCCAGACGAGGAGACCACCAGGAGCGATCCCCCGACGCCCGTACTGACCACGGTGTCACCGTTCGGCAATCGAAGCGCGTCAACGCAGGTGCCCATGGCGTCAGGGAAGTTTGGAAGGGCGTAATCCCAGACGACTTCTCCACTCGCCGGATCCAATTCCCGAACATGACTGTCTCGTTGGTCACAAATCAGCCAGTTTCCTGAAGGCAGAACAGACGCAAAGCGGATGTCACCAGGAGTGGCACCCGCACTAGCAGGAAGCGGGAAAGTCTTGTGCACGGTGCCCAAGCGATCCACTTCAACGATGCTAGGCGGTAGGCGCAGCGCCAGCAGTGTGCGTCCATTGTCAGCGAGCTGAAAGGAGTCGATCTTCGCATTGGGAGCAACTCGGTTCGAGTCAAAGCTCCAAACGACCGACGATGTTTCACAGGCGATCTCGACCACTTCATGGGATCCCCGTAGGCACATAACATTGCCATTGGGGAGCACTTTCAAACCACGAGGCGCCAGGAAGGGCATCTGCCATTCGACCCTTCCCTCGTCGTCGAAGGTCACAAGTTGCTCCCCATCCTGGACCAAGACTTGGAGTCGGTGCGCCGAAGCAACGTTGGAGAGCAAGCCAAGGACGACTGCGAGCAGTTGAATTTTCTGTAACATCATTCTGGGGACGGGGTTTCTGCGGGGACTCACCCTAACTTGATGGCCTCCCATCCATCAAGCAACTGATTCCGGGGGCAGCACTGCCGAACTCTTACCGTGCCATTGCAACCCTCGCCTGAGGCTTCGTTACTACCCTGTTACCATCAAGCAGGGGCGAGGAGCGTATCTTCGACCCTTCTGACGACCCTTCTGTGCCCTCATGTTCCGACTGTCATGACCCTATTGCTGTCACTGATGGTTCTGCCGCATCGACACAGTCTGGCCGACTTCCTGCGACCCGTTTCCTCTCTAATGTTCGTTCCCATGATTGCTTCCAGAACCATTCTATTGACCCTTATTTTGAGCTTAGCGTCCTGCGCGAGTTCATCGGTGTGCAACTCTGCCAATGATGCTTGCGAGCAAGGCACGACCCTCACGGTGCATGTGGTCGAGGCTTCCGGCGGTGCCTGAAGCGCTTCCATCATGGCCCGTGCGGCCATGGAGTCACTTGAGGGTGTCGACCGAATGATGATGAGCGGAACCCGCGCTACGTTGGTCCTTGACGGAGATGCGGAACTGACCGAGAAGGATGTCAAAGACGCACTCGAGGCCAACGGTCTCGTCTTTGAAAGCCTGGAGAAACAGGTGATCGAGCGGCCTGCCGGAGCCTATGTGGCCAGAACACCAAAGTTCACATGAGCATCGACTGCTCAAGAGGTCCGTGCGACCTTGATGAAAAACGTGACCGGTGTTCAGGATGTCTTCTGTGGAAAAGAGACAGTGGTGCACATGAAGCGTGGCACCAGCGCTCTAAGTCTTGAGTCCATCGAAAAGGTATTCGATGATTTCGAAATCGTTTGCGAAGGCATGGAACGGGACGATTCCGCCGTGTTGTAGCGACCCCTCTTTCCCTGGGGAGGCTTCAAGCCTGGTGCTGTTCCCTCCCCATGGATCGCTGGCGTTCGAGGAACACTGCCGAGAGGACATGCTCATCAAAGTGCTCGCCTTCTTCGAGCCTGGATAGCCAATTCATGGCCGCTGCATCCTCCCTAGCCCTCGAGCGCCCGTTTGATCAACACGCTCAGGCGTTTGGGCTGATCCGGCCCGCCGCCCACCAGCGTGCCGCTGATCTGGCCACTGCGGTTGATCACTATGTGGGTGGGGAAGCCACTCACCTGATAGGCTGCGCTAGCCTGACCTGCACTGCCGGCAATTCTGTAGGAAAACGGATGCCCTTCCACGTAGGCCCGCAGGTCCTCGGGGGAGTCTCCGGAAAGTGCGAGGAACGCGACGGCTTGACCTTCAAACTGATCGACCAGTGCATTCAGGTCAGGGATCTCCTTCTTGCAGGGGGCACAGCCCAGTCCCCAAAAATTCAGCACGACAACCTGCCCTCGGTACTGCTCGAGACTCATGGGCTGCTCTGCAAGGTCCTTGAAGGAGAACCCTGGCGCCTTGGCCAGGTTGGAATTGGCTGCCCCCGTGACCGCAACTGGCTCGGGACTGTGCGCGTCCCCAAGTTGGCGCAGCGCATCCTCTGCTTGGGGACTGCCCGCATCCAGGGCCTTGCGCCAGGCGTGCATGCTGGCGTCCGAATTGTGTAGCTGCTCCCATAGGCCAGCCTCGAACTCCCACGGAGAAGAATCGGCCTCCAGCGCGACAGCCGTCGCCGCCCGAGAATAGGCCAGCGCCAAAGCGAGGTCGCCACGCCGCTGCGCTATTCTTGCAGCCGTCATGAATGCGGAGGGGAGCATCATCTGCGCCATCTGTCCCCGAGTATCACCCGCCAATCGCGAGTCGCCGTTGAGGTAGCCATTGAGCGCTTGCGATGCGAAAGCCGCTGCCTGCGCCAGGTCTCCATCCACGGCGAGGTACTTTCTAGCAAGCACGAGCTTGGGTTCCGGTTGGTTGGGTTCCTCTTCGATCCACGGCAGGCAAACTCGGCGCGTGTCCGCCAGAGAGAAACTCGCCTCACGAGCGACGACACGCACTTCTTCGCGAGCCAGGAGGCTGGTTGGATGAGCCGCGATGGCCCGTTGCTTCTGAATGCATATGACCGCCGCGCCATCATCCAATCCGTACTCGTAGCACTTGTACTCGTAGTCGCTGACGGCGCGAAAGGCGGCTAGCGAAGCGGGGTAGTTCTCTAGCAATTCGAGGATCAGGTCACGAGCCTCTCGCTCTCTCCGAAGTATCAAGCTTCCGTAGGCACGCGCCCAGAGGGCTTCCGCAGTGTCCTCGTCGCCGATGTCAGACAGTTCCCGCGCAACACGCGCGATCAATTCATCGGGCTTTGCCCTGAACGAGGTCAGAAACCAGCGGGTGCGATAGGTCGCATAGCTGGCAGGGTAGCACTCGAGTTCTTTGTCGGTGATGTCTTCAAAATCACTTCCCGGCCCGCCAACGAAGCAACTGGGAAGCCGCGCACCACGAACGGGTAGGCCA
Organism: Minisyncoccia bacterium; assembly: GCA_047638655.1. Classification (GTDB taxonomy): domain Bacteria; phylum Planctomycetota; class UBA1135; order UBA1135; genus JABACD01. Next base: position 5,923 of record JBLIMI010000241.1, read on the forward strand.
TCCGTCCCATGAACCATGCTCTCCATGGCCGCCAGAGAATCGACTCCCCAGCGCGTGCTAAAATTCAAGTACAGATAGACCCCGTTGGTGGGAACAAGAAGCTCGCCGCTAAGGATGCCTGAGGGCTGCTGTT
>JBLIMI010000242.1:0-6032 GCA_047638655.1 Minisyncoccia bacterium
TGTTGGATCGAAGACAAAGTGATCATGGCCAACAACGTGATGCTGGCTGGGCATGTTCATATCGGAACCGGTGTCAACATCTCGGGAGCAGTGGGTTGTCACCACTTCGTGACAATCGGCGATTACACCTACGTGGGAGGCATGACTCGCATTGAGCATGACCTGCCGCCTTACATGGTGGTCGAGGGACGACGTTCCAGAGTTCGCAACGTGAATGTGGTTGGATTGCAAAGAGCGGGCTTCAGCGAGGAGGACATCGAATGTCTGCGCGCGGTCTACCGCAAGATCTTCCGCTCGAGCGAACCCCGTAGCCAAGCGATCGAGAGCATGAAGATGGATGCAGAGACCCCCGACATCGTGCATCGCTTGCTCGAGAACTTGGCGAGTTCGGAAGAGGGCAAGCGTGGCCGCTTCCGGGAAGGGATGCGCGAGGAGTTCGCCATCCAAGGCGCCGCGCGTTTGGCCGCCGGAGTGCGACCTTGAGCGCTGACCCCCTGAAGGTGGCCGTGGTTGGTGTGGGCCACTTGGGAAAGATTCACGCTAAGATCTATCACGAGGATCCGGGCTCGGAACTGATCGCCGTGGTGGATGCGGACGCCGAACGTGCCGAGGAGATCGCTCAACTCTACGGTTGCCTGGCATTCTCCGACCCCGCTGACTTGCCGGCCGATGTGCAGGCGGTGAGTGTTGTGGTGCCCACGGTGCATCACGCCACGACGGCGGTGCCCTTGCTCGAACGGGGCCTGCCCTGTCTGGTGGAGAAGCCCTTGGCGGCCAATCTCGAAGATGCGGATGCAATCCTAAACGCCGCCAAGAAAGGCAACGCCATGCTCAGCGTTGGGCATGTGGAGCGCTTCCAACCGGGCGTGCGTAAGGTGCGCGAGATGAGCGTCAAACCGCGTTTCATCGAGTGCCATCGACTGGCGCCCTTCTCGTTCCGTTCCATGGACGTGGGAGTCGTGCACGACCTCATGATTCACGACCTGGACTTGATCCTGCACTTCATGGACTCTGAGATCGAGAGCATCGACTGCGCCGGCGGAGCGATCTTGACCGATTGCGAGGACATGGCTTCCGTGCGCCTCGTGTTCAAGGACGGCGCACGCGCCAACGTCAGCGCTAGCCGTGCATCTATGGAGCCTCTGCGACGCTTCCGCATGTTCTCGAGCGAGGGCTACGTGAGCCTGGACTTCCAGAAGAACTACGGCATCCACATCGCCAAGGGCGTGGAGTGGGATAGCGGTCGGGAAGCGCTCCGCAACGCCGACCCCATCGTGCTTGCCATGCAGAAGGACTGGATCACCGAGAAGGTGCTCTCGGTGACCGAACTGCCCCTCGAAGGCGAGCAGCGTCCATTGCAAGCGGAGTTGGCTCACTTCCTTGACTGCGTACGCACGGGCGCCGAACCCGAGGTCAGCGGCGAGGATGGGCGGCGCGCTCTGGAATTGGCTGAGCGCATCTGCTCTGCCATCCAAACACAGGCCTGGTAAACCCACGGACTGCGACAATTTGAATCACGACGGCTTCGCAAACGGCGGAGCCGGAACCCACGAGCATTGGCCCAACTGCGTCCACGCATGAACCTCTCTCACAAGGCACTTCCCATGTTGATTGGCAGTCTCCTCGTTGCACCGGCTACGCTCGGCGGATGTGCAAGCCCAGGAGAGGGGGGAGGGGGGACGAGTTCCACAGTCCGTGGACCCGATTCGCTCTCAACGGGCTCTGCACGGCCCGTTGCCCATCAAGCGCCGGTGCCGACGGCGGGCTGGAACTACCCAACCGCTCACAAAGGGGAGGTTGTTGACGAGTATCACGGCGTGACCGTGGCCGACCCGTACCGTTGGTTGGAGGAACCCGATAGCGTCGAGACCCGGGCTTGGGTCGAGGCCCAGAACGCCCTCACCTTTGGATTTCTGGAGTCACTCTCGGGCCGTGAGGAACTGGAGCAGCGCTTGCAAGTGCTCTGGAACGTGGAGCGCTACTCGGTGCCCCTGGAAAAGGGAGACCGCTTCTTCTTTCGCCGCAATAGTGGGTTGGAAGACCAAGCGCCGCTCTACGTCGCCGACTCGGCGACGGATGAGGGCCGGGTCTTGCTCGATCCAAATACCTTTTCCGCGGACGGCAGCGTTTCATTGGCCGAATTCGTTCCCAGTCCAGATGGGAAGCTGCTTGCCTATTCTGTTTCTGATGGCGGCTCGGATTGGCGCACTTGGCGATTCATGGAGGTCGCGAACGGAGAGCACCTGCCCGATGTGTTGACGCGCAACAAGTTTGGGCAACTGGACTGGGTGGACGAGAACGCTGGAGTCGTGTACTCGCGCTTCGACAACGTCGCGCAGGGAGATGAGCTCCACGCGCGCAATTCGCCGGGGGACATTTGTCTGCACTTGATGGGGACGTCCGAAAGCGAAGACGTCGAGCTCCGTGAGTCCAAGCGCGAGGGCGTCATGCTCTGGAGTAGCATCACCGAGAGTCGCCGGGCGTTGGTCATCTCCCATCACGACACGACGCTGGACACGAATGAAGTTGAAGTTCTGTCTCTGGTGGGAACGAGCCGCGGACGTGGCGTCGAGCTGATCGACGGCTTTGACGCTAAGTATCAGTTTCTCGGCAACGTGAAAGAGAAGCTGTTCTTTCAGACCAACCTCGAGGCGCCCAACGGGCGCGTGATCAGTATTGATCTCTTCGCAGCGGACCGGGAACGCTGGGTCGAAGTCGTTGCGGAACGAGACGTGGCCCTCGAAGGGGCCAACATCGTGGGAGGGCACCTGCTGCTGTCCTACTTGCGCGATGCACACTCGGAAGTGTTTGTGCACGACCTCGAAGGAACGCTCCTTCGCCAGCAGACCCTGCCGGGCATTGGCTCGACCAATGGCTTTGGCGGTGGACTCGCGGACGAGACCACCTACTTCGGCTACACGAGCTTCACGACGCCCTTCGAGGTGTGGTCTCTCGATGTGGCGAGTGGTAAGAGCGAACTCGTGCGCAAACCCAAAGTGGATTTCGATCCGTCGCAGTTCGATGTGCGCCAGGAGTTCTTCACGAGCAAGGACGGCACCCGTGTCCCCATGTTCCTCGTGAGCAAGAAGGGCGTGCCCCTAGAGGGCACTCAGCCAACATTCCTTTACGGCTACGGTGGCTTCAACATCTCGATCACGCCCTACTTCGGCACGCAAAACGTGGTCTGGTTGGAACGCGGCGGATTGCTTGCCATTCCCAGCCTGCGCGGCGGGGGCGAGTACGGCGAAGCCTGGCACGCCGCGGGCACCAAGCTTCAGAAGCAAAACGTGTTCGATGACTTCATTGGCGCTGCGGAGTTCTTGATCGCCGAGGGCTACACCTGTCCCGAACGCCTAGCGATCGCGGGTGGCTCGAACGGCGGATTGCTGGTAGGAGCGTGCATGGTTCAGCGTCCAGAGCTGTTTGCTGCCGCCTTGCCATCCGTCGGTGTGATGGACATGCTGCGCTACCAGTTGTTCACGATCGGTTGGGCCTGGGCCCGCGACTACGGGACTTCGGCCGATCCTGATGAGTTCGCCGCGTTGCTGGCGTACTCACCCCTGCACAATCTGAGCGAAGGCGTGGCCTACCCGGCGACGCTGGTCATGACGGGGGACCACGATGATCGCGTGGTGCCAGCCCACAGCTACAAGTTCGCTGCCAGGCTGCAGGAAGCGAGCGCGGGCAACGCTGCGGCCCTGATTCGAATCGAGACCCGGGCGGGCCATGGTGCCGGTAAATCCACCACCCTGCAGATCGAGCAGGCTGTGGACGTGCTCACATTTCTGGAGCACGCTCTGGCCGTGGATTGAGGGCTGAGGAGACAAGCGCCGCCAAGCTTGGTAGAACGTGCTCACGATGAGTACCACCGAAGCGACGAACGCGCGTTTTGCGCCCCTGCCCGAAGATTCCACCAGGAACCCCGATGCCCTGGAAAAAGGCGTGCTGGCCGCGTGGCGGGAGCGTGGCATTCTCGCGGAGCTAGAGCGCGAGCGGGCAAACAGCCCCCGCTTTGTCTTCTGGGAAGGTCCGCCTACGGCCAACGGCCGGCCTGGAATTCACCACGTCTTCGCACGCACCATCAAGGACACGGTCTGCCGTTACCAGTCCATGCTCGGCAAGCGCGTAGATCGCAAGGCCGGTTGGGACACCCACGGTTTGCCGGTGGAACTCGAGGTGGAGAAGGCACTGGGCATCAGTGGCAAGCCCGAGATCGAGAAATACGGCATCGCTGCCTTCAATGCCAAGTGTCGTGAGAGCGTCTGGACCTACCGCAAGGAGTGGGAAGAGATGAGCGAGCGCATTGGCTTTTGGATGGATTACGACGAGCCCTATGTGACTTACGACGAAAACTACGTGGAGTCCGTGTGGCACGTGCTGGCCAAGTTCCACGAGCAGGGTCTGGTCTACCGGGGGCAACGGGTTGTGCCCTTTTGTGGCCGCTGTGGCACCGGCTTGTCCAGCCACGAGATTGGCCAACCTGGCGTTTATCAGGAGTTGCTCGACCCCAGCGTGACTGTGCGCTTTCGCCTGAAGGAACAACCGGGCGAGGAAGCCGAGAGCCTGTTGGCATGGACCACAACGCCCTGGACGCTGCCGTCCAATGTGGCATTGGCTGTGCACCCCAAAACGGAATACGTTCGTGCGCGGGTGGCTCTGCCCGTAGGCAAAGGTGAGGAGAAAGGCTCCAAAGGCCACGAGATCGTCTGGCTGGCCAAGGCCCGCCTGGGCTCCGTGCTGGGCAAGGACGCGGAAGTGCTCGAAAGCAAGCTGGGAGCCGAACTGGCAGGCGTGGCCTACGAAGCGCCCTTCGCTGAGGAAATCCCGAGCATCGACCCGGGCGCCTGGACCGTGAATCCTGCGGCGGGTTACAAGGTCGTGCTGGCGGAATACGTCACCACGGAGGACGGCACAGGGATCGTGCACCAGGCGCCGACCTATGGTGCTGACGATTGGATCACTGCCCAGGCGAACGCACTCCCGGTGTTGCGCGCCGTTGGCAACGAGGGCCGTTTCCTGCTGGACGTGGGCGGGGCAAAGCAAGGCGACTTCTTCAAGGACGCCGATGCTGCCTTGATGGAAGACCTGAAGTCCCGCGGGCTGATGTTCAAGAAGGCACGCGAGAACCACAGCTATCCCCATTGTTGGCGCTGTGACACGCCTCTCTTCTACTTTGCGACTCCCGCTTGGTACATCCGTACCACGAGCTACAAGGAGCGCATGATCGCCTACAACGAAAAGTGCAATTGGGTGCCGGCCGAAGTGGGGCAGAAGCGCTTTGGCAACTGGCTTGAAAACAACATCGACTGGAACATCTCTCGCGAGCGCTATTGGGGCACTCCGCTGCCGTTCTGGGTTTGCGAGGGTTGCGGGAAAGAGAAGGCCGTGGGCTCTCGAGAGGAGATGGGGCGTTTAGCCGGAGGCTTGCCGGAGGGCTTCGACAACCACAAACCGCTAATCGATGAATTGCTCTTCGATTGCGAGTGTGGGGGCAAGATGCGGCGTACCAATGCGGTTGTGGACTGCTGGTTCGACTCGGGCTCCATGCCCTATGCGCAACATCACTATCCCTTCGACGGGGGCAGGGAGCTCACGCAGAATCAATTCCCGGCGGACTTCATCGCTGAAGGTCTGGACCAAACTCGAGGGTGGTTCTACTCGCTCTTGGCCATCGGTTCCTTCATGGCGGAGGTGGAACCGGGCTTGGATTCCGGTGTGGTCTACCGCAATTGCGTGGTCAATGGCCTCGTGCTCGACAAGGAAGGGGTCAAGATGAGCAAGCGGCTTGGCAACATCGTCAAGCCCTCCGAGGCCATCGAAGAGCACGGAATCGACGCCATTCGTTGGTACATGCTGAGTTCCGGGTCGCCCTCACTTCCGAAGAAGTTCGACATCGGTGGCGTCTTGGACGCGCGTCGGCGTTTCCTCGGAACACTGCAGAACAGCTACAAGTTCTTCGCTGAATACGCCCGCATCGACGGCTTCGACCCACGCAGCAGCGAAGTCCCGGAAGTCGCCAAGCGGCCAGAGAT
>JBLIMI010000243.1:0-6025 GCA_047638655.1 Minisyncoccia bacterium
GCCGTTGAATTCGGGCGGAATTGTAGGGTGTGGCCGGGGCTCTGGACAGAATTGGCAGAAGTCAGCGTGGGCTCCTTCGCAAAAGGCGAGCCAGGGGAGTTGACTCGGGATAGGCTGCCGGGCATGATTTCGGCCCCGTGCGGAGCCTTGCCGCACGTTGCTCTCTGATAGGCGACCTTCCTGCGGCTCTGGCCCTCGAATCGCAAATGAAACGCACACGCCGCGGCGATTGACCACAATCTCGCGTGCGCGCCCGGCGGCTGGGTCCTGAACGGCCCGCGCTAGGCAACCCAGCCCGCTGACCCGGGCCTACGGGGGATTAGCTCAGTTGGTAGAGCGCTTGAATGGCATTCAAGAGGTCAGGGGTTCGACTCCCCTATCCTCCACCAGTTCACCAGCCCGGCCCCACAGCCGGGCTGGCTTCATATTGGGACCCTTTACAGGCAACTTTACAGGCAACGGATCGCGGGCGGCGGCGCTACCAGAATTGAACAGGCTTTTCTTCCCATCCTCGAGCGGGTCCTTCAAGGTCCTTCGGGTGGGCGCTTGGGAGGCGTAGAATTCCCCCTCACCTCCGACCGCAGCAGCGCAGCGCGCCCCCTCGAACGATGACCGAACTCGCCCATCCCGACCGCCTGGCCAAGATTGCCAAAATCCGCGAGGCGGGGCAGGACCCCTACCCCGCCCGGGGCGTCCAAGCGGAAGCCATCGAGAAATTGATCGCCGCCGCTGGCACCCCCGAGGAACCCGGCACTCGAATCGGGGAACGGGTGACCGTGGCCGGACGCCTGCTGTCACTGCGAGACTTTGGCAAGCTCATCTTTGCCCCGCTCATCGATCGCACGGGTCGCATGCAAGTGGGTCTGCAGAAAAACCGACTGAGCGAGTGGTGGCCCGAGCGCAAATGGCTCGATGGTGGCGACCTGGTAGCCGTCACCGGCGAGCTAGGTTTCACTAAGAAAGGCGAGCCCACGGTCTGGGGAGAGGAAGTGCAGTTGCTCTCGAAGTCCGTGGCACCGCCCCCTGAAAAATGGCACGGATTGGCAGACGTGGAGATTCGCTATCGCCGGCGCTACGCCGACCTGTGGGCCACGGAAGGAGTCGCGGAAGTCTTCAAGAAGCGCAGCCTGGTGCTCTCCAAAATCCGCCAATTCCTTGAAGCACAGAACTACATCGAAGTGGAGACGCCCATTTTGCACCCCATCTGCGGCGGTGCCACGGCACGCCCGTTTTCCACGCACTACAACGCGTTGGGTCGGGACTTCTACTTGCGTGTAGCCCCCGAACTGTACCTCAAGCGTCTGATCGTCGGCGGACTAGAGAGGGTCTTCGAAATCGCGCGCAACTTCCGCAACGAAGGTATCTCCACCCGCCACAACCCCGAGTTCTCCATGCTCGAGTTGTACGAAGCGCACGCGGACTACCATCGCATGATGGAAATTTGCGAACAGATGTTCGAGATGCTTGCCTTGGCCGTCAATGGCACCACTGAAGTCGAGTTCCGCGGCGGCAAGTACGACCTCAAGGCACCTTTTCAACGGGCCAGCTACATCGAACTTTTCCGCGAACACGCCGGCTGCGAGTTCGACGATGAAAAAGCCGTGCGCGCGAAGGCTGCCGAGCTTGGACTGAAAGACATCGGCGACTACTGGAAGCTCATGAACGACGTCTTCGAGGAAACCGTTGAGCAACATCTCTCCGGACCCGTTTTCGTTTACGACTACCCGGTGCAGATCTCACCCCTGGCCAAGTGCAAGCCCGAAGACCCTCGCTTGGCGGAACGCTTTGAAGTGTTCATCGCTTCCATGGAACTCGGGAACGCCTTCACCGAGCTCAACGACCCAGAGGAACAACTCAGGCGTTTTGAGGAACAAGTGGCCAGCAAGGACCCGGAAACTCCCGGCGAGGTCGACATCGATTACGTGCAAGCGCTCGAGTACGGCATGCCCCCCACGGGCGGCATTGGCATCGGTATCGACCGCTTGGTGATGGTGCTGACCAACCAAGATTCGATTCGGGATGTCTTGCTCTTCCCGGCCATGAAGCCCCAGGCCGCCGGGGCAGACGACGAAACGGAAGCCAGCGAGTTGGCTCCCGCAACCACCGAATAAACGGAAAGACATGTACGTTCGCTACCTCAGCTGGCGCTATCTCATGCGCCGCCGCATCAACATCATCGGCGTCATGGGCATCACCGTGGGCGTGGGCGCCTTGATCATGATCCTCTCGATCATGTCCGGGTTCCTTGAGGAGTCCCGCAACACCGTCCGCGGCAGCCTCTCCGACGTGATCATCGAGCCCTCAGGCGCACCCCGCATGGACGGCTCGCGGTTGCCCAAGCAAGTGGAGCCCTTGCTCAATGCGGTGCTCGCGGATGAACGGGTGGAAGCGGCCAGCCCGCACCTCTCCTGGGCGGGTCTCTTGATCCAATCGGGCTGGGGGGCCAAGGACTCCGTCGAGCGGCTGAAAGATGCCCAGGGAAGCGACCTGGCCTTCGCTCACTTCGTCGGTATCGACGTCGAAGCTGAGTTCGCCACCACGGAATTGCGCGCGGCCCTCGAGGACCCCACAGAGAAATGGGGTGTGCCCGTGGACGATGTGGAGCACCCTTTCGCAAGGCCCAAGGGCTACGACGGAGATGCGCCTTGGGCGTGGGTGGTGGTTGGTGAACAACTCGCCGGATACCACGGTCTGTACCAAGGATCGCTAATCAACCTGGTGACGGTCGTGCCCGACCCCTACACGGGGGAAGCCGAGCAATGCAACCGCAAGTTTCTCGTGGCGGGGACATTCCGCAGCGGCGAGAACGAAGTTGACTTGACCCGCATCTATGTGGCACGTGAAGAGCTGGCCGACTTCATCGGGGACACCCACGAGTTCACTCAATTGTTGGTCAAGCTCAAGGACTACGAAGCCGAGCGCGGCACCATCGCAGAGAGTCTGGGCGACAGTCTGGTGAAGCAAGGCCTGCTGGCGCGCCGCGGTTCCCTCGAAGTGCGCACCTGGGAGAGTTTCCGAGGGTCCCTGTTGGGCGCCATCGAAAACGAGCGGGTGTTGATGGGCATCATGCTGGGCTTGATCGTGCTGGTCGCCGCCTTCACTGTCTTCGCAATTCTGATGATGATGGTGACCGAGAAACGTCGAGACATCGGCATCCTCACCGCCCTCGGCGCGACCCCTCGATCGATCATGGCGATCTTCCTGATGATCGGCATGTGGAACGCGCTGTTGGGATGTTTGATCGGTGCTACCGTCGGCATCATTGGTGCTCTGAAGATCGACGCTCTGGAGCAATTCCTCTCGGCGACCTTCGGCGTGCAGATCTTCAATCGCGAGGTGTACATCTTCGACCACATCCCCTCCGTCGTCAGCCCCGTGGCCGTCGCTTCCATCGTCGGCGGCGCCTTGATCGCCACGGCCGTCTTCTCGCTGGTTCCGGCCTGGAGCGCATCGCGCCTGCACCCCATCGACGCCCTGCGGGCCGAGTGATTGCCATGAATCCAACCGACACAACCCAACCCAGCACGATTTTGGAAGCGCGCGACGTGCGCAAGTCCTTCCGCGTGGGCGATCGCCAAATCGAGATCCTGCACGGCGCCAACCTCGAGTTGCGTTCCTGCGAACGCCTGTGCCTGATGGGCCAGTCCGGAGCGGGCAAGTCAACCCTACTGCACGTGCTCGGTTTGCTTGAGCCCCCCACCGAGGGCGAGATCTTCTTGGGCGACACCAGCGTTTGGAAGCTTGGCATGGGCGAACGCGCGGCCCTGCGCAACCGCAACATCGGCTTTGTCTTTCAGGCTTACCACTTGCTGCCGGACCTCTCGGCCCTGGAGAACATCACGCTCCCCGCGCGCATCGCCCACGCCTACGGCACCCTGCCCTTCGACAAGAAGAAGCACCAGAAAGACGCCCTCGACATGCTCGAGCGCTTCGGTCTCAAAGAACGGGTCCATCATCGGCCGAACCAGCTTTCGGGTGGTGAGCGGCAACGGGTGGCAATCGCGCGCGCCTTGATCCTCGCTCCCAAGATCGTGATCGCCGACGAACCCACAGGCAACCTAGACACAGGAACCGGCGAACGCGTGCTGGAACTGCTCTTCACTGAACAAGAACGGCGCGGAGCCTCGCTCTTGCTCGTCACCCACGACGAACGCTTGGCCGAACGTTGCGACCGCGTGCTCGTCATGGAAGACGGTCAAATCCAAGCGGACTCGAGCGTGGTGATCCCGCAATAACTCGCGTCCGGTTCGCCGGACGGGCGCTTCAACCACCTGCTGTTGGTCCGGCTGCGCATTCGAGTTCTCTCCGCCCTGTGGATGGGCGGCGCGCTGCCGCGAGCAGCACCGCAATGGCAGCGATCGAGGCTCTCTCTACAGCAATTCCCCGTCGCCCACGGCAGGCCGAGGAGTCTCATCTGAATAGAGCTGAATGTCAGGTTCCGGCTCAAAGCGACCGCGCCAACCGAGGCGCTCACGGATGCGCACGTAGGCGTCCGACTCCGGGCGAGCGAGCAAGGGATAGAGAACGGGGTGCTGCTTGACCAAGAGTCGGTCCCCTTCTTGCATGGGGAAGAACCCGTGGCCGTCCACGGCCAAGGTCACGAGTCCATGGGCTTCCTGCACCAGAATTTCCAACTCGCTGTCCGGGTGCAGCACCATCGGACGGTGAGAAAGAGATTGGGGCGAAATGGGGGTGGCCACGATGCCGCGCATTGACGGCGCCAGGATCGGGCCGCCGGCCGCCAGTGAATGAGCGGTGGAGCCGCTGGGAGAAGCCAAGATCAGGCCATCAGCACGGTAATCGCTGACCCAAGTTCCACCATCTGAAAGGGAGAGGGTCATCATGCCCTGGGCGGCTCCGCGTTGGACCACGAGGTCATTGAGAGCCACCGCTGTCGACATCCCTGAGTTGCGGGCGGTCTGATGACTGGCCTCGAGCCGCATGCGAGGCTCGAGCACGCACTGCCCGTCGAAAGCCTCTTCGACAGCCATGGCGCAACAGGCCACACCAACAGATGCCAGGAAACCAATGCGCCCCGCGTTGATTCCGAGGGTGGCCACGGGGTGACTGCTAAAGGCGCTGACAACCGTCAAGATGGAGCCATCGCCTCCGAGCACCACGTTCAAGTCCGGGACAGGCTGCGACTCCACCCCTTCCAACTCGATGCGACGACAGGCCTGGCGCAAGTCGAGATACACATCCACCTGATCGCAACGCTTGCGCAAGAGCGGCAGCAACTCGTCCACCAGTTCGCGAACGCCCTTGCGTTTCACATCGGCAAAGAGCGCAACACGCTTCACGTCCCGTTCAAACCGCTCGCGGCGACGGGGGCCCGGGGAGATGGAACTCAAATTTTCTGGGAGATGAGAAAGCTCTTGGCGACCCGCAACACGCCTTCGGCATCCAAGCCGACTTCGGCATGCTGCTCTTCGCGGGTCGTCTTGTGATCCACAAACCGATCAGGGATTCCCATTACGCGAATGCGCGCCCCGCCCGCGGGCAGGCGATTCGCCGATTCGAGGATGGCCGAACCAAACCCGGCCGCCCGTTGGTGGTCCTCGAGGGTCAAGATGTGTTTGTAGGATTGCAGATGGCGCGCCAGCAACTCCTCATCGATGGGCTTGGCGAAGCGCGCGTCGACCACGCCGATCTCGACGCCCTGAGCCCGCATTTCCTCGGCCACTTGCAGGGCCGTTCCGACCATACAACCGAGGGCCCAAATGACCAATCGCTGGCCTTCGAGCAAGACTTCTGCCTTGCCCGGAAGCATCTCGCGGCGCTCATCGGCATGGATCGTCTCCATCGCCGGTGAAGCACCCCGGGGGAAGCGGATCGCGACGGGGCCGTCGTGGCTCAACGCAAATTTTAGCATGCGCCCCAGATCCGAACTGTCCCGTGGAGAGCACAGGGTCATGTTCGGCAAGGTGCGCAAGAAAGCGATGTCGAAGACACCGTTGTGAGTCGGGCCGTCCTGCCCCACAACTCCAGCCCTGTCGAGGCACAACAGCACCGGCAAGTTCTGCAG
>JBLIMI010000244.1:0-6011 GCA_047638655.1 Minisyncoccia bacterium
CCAACGGAATCCCCACTCCATGATGAACACCAACGACTCTTCAGCAACAGCAAGCCCCCCCGGCCAGGCTCCCGCCCTCGTTTTGGAGCGCTGGAACTCCTGGGTTCGTGTCTTCCTGCCCGACAGCGGGGAGATCCGCTGGGTGGATTTGGGGCAAGTCGCTTTTGATTCCATGCAGGCCGATAGCCAGCCCGCGCCCCCCGTCTAGGGCTCAGCGCTCGCTCGCCGCCCAAGGGGCCCTGCGGAGACCGGCGTGGGCTCTCGTGCGCCCTGCAAACGGTCCCGCTGCGTCAGGGGAACTTTGGCTTCTCACCCTGGCCCGCTGCTGACCCTCCCGGTCCTGCATCCCGCGTGCCCAACGCCGTAGCTGTCTCCTGGTAGCCAGCGAGCCGCGGCCAGTTCGCCAGGGTTCCCGAATTTTGGCGTGGGGTTCTGCTGCCGAGCACCCTCCTTCCCCTAGGCGCGCACTCCGCGCGCCATGAAGAAGGAGTGGAACGATGGCACGCAAGATTCTGTTAGCGCATCCGCGCTTCCCCGAGAACACGTTTTGGAGCTTTGACCGCGCCCTTGGCATGGCGGGTCGTTCAGCCACCATGCCACCCCTCGGGCTCTTGACCCTGGCGGGGCTTTTTCCCGAAGACAGCTTCGATCTCAAGCTCGCTGACGAGAACATTCGGGAGATCAGCGACGAGAGCCTACGCGAGGCAGACATGGTTCTGGCCAGCGCCATGATCGTGCAGCAGGAGTCCCTCGCGCGACTGGTGGATCGTTGCCGCCGGCTTGGAACGCCCGTGATGGTCGGCGGCCCACTCGTCAGCAGTTGCTTCGAGATCTTGCGTGGGCAAGGCTTGGCTCCCGACGTTTGGTTTCTAGGAGAAGCTGAACGGCTCTTTCCCGATGTCTTGCGCGACCTGGACCAGGGTCATCTGCGACACGTCTACGCCCACGTGGCCACGGAAGAGCGTGCGCAGCAAGTGCGCCAGGTGTTCGGCGAGGAGGCGCACGTCTTGGTGGAAGCCCTGCCCCAGTTGGACCTCGTGCCCCTACCGCGTTTCGACCTGCTCGAGCTAGAGGCCTATCACAGCATGGCGATTCAAGCCAGCCGGGGTTGCCCGATCGGATGTGAGTTCTGCGACATCTGGGTGCAGTACGGACGCAAGGCGCGCACGGCACCTGCCCAGCACTTGTTGCAACAACTGGACTCGCTCAAGTCCCTGGAGTGGCGCGGACGCGTCTTCGTCGTCGACGACAACTTCATCGGCAACGTGGCCGCCGCCAAGAGTTTGGCCACGCAACTCTGCAAGTGGCAGGAAGAGAATGGGAGACCTTTTTCCTTCAGCACGGAAGCTGACGTACGCCTGGGTTCCGCCAAAAAGGACATGACGGAATTGCGTGTGACGCTCGCAACGGCTGGCTTTGGTGGAGTTTTCCTGGGGCTCGAGTCCCCCAGTCGCGAAGCTTTGGCGGAGACGGGCAAGCGCGTGAACATCGACACCGATGGCGACGTGGCCCAAGGATTGCTCGAGCGGGTTCATCGCTTGCAAGCCGCCGGGCTCGAGGTCAAGGCAGGCTTCATCCTTGGCTTCGACCAGGATCCCTCCGACATCGACCAAGCCATGATCGACTTCGTTTCTCGCTCGGCCATCCCCTTGGCCATGGTGGGAACCCTGGGCGTCCTTCCGGGAACGGCCCTGCAAACACGACTCAAACGGGAAGGGCGTTATCGAGGTCGTTTAGTGGGCACTCAGACCCATGGTTTCTCCCTTAACTACCGCCCCAAGGGTCGTAGCGAGCACGCGGTTCTTGAACAGTACGCCCGAGTTCTCGACGCGCTCTATGGGAACCGGATGCAGAGCTACTACGCGCGCTGCGAAGACCTCATGCAACGGCTTCCGGGGCCGCCGCGCACGGGAGATCGCGCCGGCTTGCGCAGTTGCCTCGCCTTGCTGCGCTCGTTCTGGACCATCAGGCCCCGCGTGAGTTACTTACTTTTCCTGGGCCGCACCCTGTTACGGCGACCGCGCAGCCTGCCCTATGCGGTCGTGTTGGCTACTCAGGGGGAACACCTGCATCGGCTGACCCGCGAGGCGATCGCTGAGTATCGCGCTCGCCGCCCTGGCCGCTGCGAACACGATCCCGACACGGCCACGCGGGCCATGGCTACGGAGCGCTAAGGTGGTCTTGCTCGGTGAACTCCTGCGCTTGTCCGCGGCGGCCTACACCCGCAAGCAAGTCAGCGGCCGCTGGGCGTTGTCCCAACGCTTCGAACGTCGCCGCGGTTTCGTCGCCACCCTATGGAGTTCTACGAACAGTGACGATCGGGTATTGAGCGTCCGGGGAACCAAGAGCGTCCGCGATGGGCTGCAAGACTTGCGCCTGCTGTTCGGCAAAGAGCCGCGGGCCTGGCGCGAGGGGCGCGACCTGTTGCGGATCGTCCAGGCGCAACTCGAGTCCTCGACCCAGCTGTACCTGACCGGTCACTCCATCGGCGGCGCCTACGCATCGGCCATGGGCGCGCAGTCTTCCTTGCAAACCGTGACCTTCAACGCGCCCGGCATGCGCGACGCCTTGGTGCGTTCCAATGGCCACGCCGACTGGCTTGAGCAGGACTTCCCCCACGTGCTCAATGTCTGCTCCAGCGCCGACTTCATCTGGCGCCTGTCCGGCCCCGGCGTGAGCTCTAGCAGAATGATCCTGCGTGGCCACCGCAGTTCCAGCATTCAGCGAACGGGGATCCGAGGGGTGCTCGATGCCTGGCGCGAAGAGAAAGCTCCACGACGCTTCTTCCAAAATGCCATGCGTTGTCACGGACTGCACTCCTTCTCATTGAGCGAACCCGGGGGCCCCTGGCGCCGGGACGTGACCGCGCTGTTGGCTAGCAGCGAGCAAGAGGCCTGCGCCCAGTGAACCGTTCGCCCCACCCACGGCAGTCAAATGCCTAGCCAGACTCCACCGCAAAGCTCCAAGGTCTTTTGCTCCTGGTTACGGCGTTGTGCCGAAGGCCGCGGAGAGAGCTTTGAGCAGTTGCTCTCGCGCTACCCCGAACAAAGAAAAGCCCTAAGGGTCCTGCGCTGCCTTCACAGAACATACGGTGACCGGGCACAAGTCAACCGCAACTTCCCGCCCAGCGACAGGGCGTTCATGTCCTGGCTCAAGCAACGCTTCGGACCCGAGTGACTCTCACGTCGCGGCCACCGAGTGAAGCCATGATTGCCCCGCTTCTCGGGAACCTCGGTATGAACTCCCGCGTTCAACTGAAGTGCAAGATGCGCGATTGCATCACAACCTGATCTGGAGCCAGCTGAGCACGAAAACGAGTCAACTCGGCTAGTAGCCCTCGGCCAAGCCGGCGCCGCGCGGATCGGTGCCTCCGATGAACTTCTTGGGCTTTCCGTCGCTGTCGTACTCGATCATGAGTCCGTGCGCATTGCCTAGGTTACGGACGCGCAAGTGGTGCCCCAGCGCTTGCAGCGCTGCGCGCGTGGCCTCGGGAATCGTGGCCTCGACTTCCAGGTAATTGGGCTCGTTGAAGGCGATCCGGGGTGCAGCGATGGCCGCTTGAATGTCCATGTCGAAGTCGATCACGTTCATGACCATCTGGGCGCAGGTCTGGGTGATGGTGTGTCCTCCAGGCGTGCCAAGAGCGACCCAAGGGGCTCCGTCCTTCAACACGAAAGTTGGTGAGTCGCTGGACAATTTGCGCCGGCCTGGGTGGGCGTCCATCGGATTGCCAGCAGGCTCGTACGTGCAGTAGGCGAGCGAGTTGTTGAGCCAAAACCCCGTGCCCTTGGGCATGATCCGGCTGCCGAATAGGTTTCCCAAAGTGACCGTTGCCGAGACGACGTTGCCATGTTTGTCCGCGACAACGAAGTGCGTGGTGTTCTTGCCCTCGCTCGAGGAAACGATGCCCGCGTAGTCGAACTCCGTCGCGTGCTCGAGGTCCAGCTTCGCGGTCTGCTCCTGCCAGTAACTTTGCGACAAGAGCCGGTCGTACGGCGGGGGCTTCACATCCGGATCGCCGGAATACGCCAACCGAGTCCAGTAGGCGTGTTTGGTGACTTCCGCGAAACGATGCAGGTAGGCGAGCGAGTTGTGCCCCAACGCACGGTTGTCCTCCTGCCCCATCATCCCGAGCCGGACCAGCATGGGAAACGCTCCCGCCGGTGCGGACGGCGTGACGACTTCGAAACCACGATAGGTGGTCGAGATGGGTTGCCACCACTCGGCCCGGTCCGCGGTCAGGTCCTGGGCAGAGAGAAAGCCGCCGGCCTCCTTCATCGCCTTGTCAATAGCTTCGCCGAGCGGGCCCCCGTAGAGCGCCGCGGCGCCTTGCTTGGCGATCAATCCCAAAGAGCCGGCCAGGTCGTTCTGCACGAGCCGATCCCCGGCGCCCAGGGGCGCTCCATCTTTCCCAAAGATAGCGCGCGCGTGCTCGGGAAACTCGGGAAAGGCCGAGGCGATCCAGCGCGCTTCCCGCTCGTCGATGGCGACACCATCTGTTGCGGCGCGAATGGCCGGATCGAACAGTTCCTTCCAAGGCAGCGAACCGAACCTCTCCGACATGGCCGCCCAGGCGTTCACGGCACCGGGCGTCGAAACCGCCTTGGCGTTGCGTCGGTTTTCCATGTAGTTGGGCGTCGGCGCGCGGTACACGTCCGCGTCCACCGCCATGGGGATCTTGCCACTGGCATCGAGGTAGTGTGCCTCGCCCTTCTCGGCGTCGAACACGAGGATGGTTCCGTAACCTCCCATCCCCGACATCATCGACTCCACCACGTTCAAGGTGGCTGCAATCGCAACGGCCGCATCGAACGCGTTTCCGCCACGCCGCAGGATCGACAGTCCCGCTTCCGTGGCGATCGGATGGGCGGTCGAGACCATTCCGTGTTCGCCAACGGCCGGCTCGATGTCGCTGGCAGGAGCAGCACTGGAACTGACTCCGCAGGCGGACAGGATTGCGAAGAGAGTGGCGATTAGGAAGCCGTGCCGTACTCGAGTGTTCATGTTGCCTTTGATGATTCAGTCGTTCGTGCCGAGGAGTCGCGCTCCACGAAGAGTGCTTGGGAGGGTCATTCAAACACATGGCCTGCGCTAGCCCCAGTGCCCTTCTCCTGATTCACGCCCTCCGTCGGTGCTCCCCCACCGGCAATTACGGTCTCACGCTGGCGGGGCCCGCATGGATGCCCTATCGTTCGACGAACCCCAATCGGACATTCATGATTTTCAGAACAGGACCTCTGCGCACCCCCCTCCTGGCCTTGGCACTGTTCGCGGGATGCGCTAGCCCTCAGACCGTGATCGACACGCCCGCGAAACGGGGCGAACTGGTCGGAGGACTCCAGACGGGAAACTGGACCTACTCCTTCCCCAACGGAGTCAAAATGGCTCAGGGTGATTTCGAGCGGGATCGCCAAACCGGGCTATGGACCTACTGGTACACGAACGGAGAAAAGGAGTGGCAGGGCATCTTTCAAGATCACGCTCTGCACGGTCCCTGTTCAGCTTGGCACTCGGATGGAAGTGCTCAGTCACGCGGCTACTTCTTGCTCGGGGAAGAAGATGGGCCCTGGTCTTTTTCCGAACCCGACGGGCTCCTCGCTCAAACTGGAGACTTTACTGAAGGGCGCAGAACTCTGCGCTGGACCCAGTACCGCAGCGACGGATCCACGCAATCAGAAGGCTACTTCTTCAACGACCACAGCATGGGGGTTTGGAAGTTTTGGTCCGCTGACGGTTCGCTCTCGGAAGAGGTCTTCGCTTCCCACCCCGGTGTCGAGCTTTGCCTGGAGTACTGGCCCAACGGGAACATCCGGCGCGAAGGATTCCTGCGCAACGGAAAACACCACGGCAGGTGGGTGAGTTGGCACGCCGAAGGCACGCGCAGAATGCAAGGCAACTTCAAGAGCGGTCTGCCTGTCGGGCGTTGGCGCGCTTGGGAACTCGATGGTTCCCCCCTCGCCGTTGGTGACGTCAGCGCACAACGCCCTACGGGAACATGGACCCTTTGGGTC
>JBLIMI010000245.1:0-6007 GCA_047638655.1 Minisyncoccia bacterium
TGGGGCTTGTCGACGCCCTCAACTGCTCGCTCTGCGTGTTGCATGGAGCTGGTCTCATTTTGCTCCTTAGTGGCCTCACTGGCGAAGTCCCCCCGTTCTGGACCATCGTTGGCGCGAATGCGGCGGCCTGGTTGGTCGGATTCGCTGTGCCGGTCGCGCCGGGCGGGATTGGCGTGCGAGAGGGCATGCTCTGCCTCGCCCTAGGTTCTACTGTGCCCGTCGAGACAGCTGCCCTCGTGGCACTCTTGTGGCGCTGTACCCAGGTTCTTGTCGAGTTTTGCGTCGTCATGCCGTTGGCCATCGAACGTGCCGTTGGGCGTGACTCGGCATGTGGTGAGTCGGACAGGAGCGTCATTTGAGTCGGCCTTCGCTCGCTGTACTTCTGACTCTAGGGCTGGTTGGGATGCTGGGCCTCTTCGTGTACATCGTCCTGAGGCCGGCCTGGCAGATGCCGCAGAACGGTACCTACACCTCCAGATTCGGTCGCGCAGCGGTCATTCGTGGCTCCGGTGATGCATTCCGCGTCTCAACGGCGCTCGCTGCGCGCCGAGGGCTGAAGCGGGTTTACCACGGTGAGGGGTTGATGGAGAGCGACGCTGTGCTCGTTCCGGCTATCCCGATGGCCCGGATAGCGGCGGTAGATGTCGTCGTGGGCCAGCACGTGGTAGCCGGACAACGGCTTGCGATTCTCGACGACTCGCTCCTGTTGATTCGGATTCAGGCGGTCGACGCGGCGATTGAGATCGCAGAGGCCGAGGCTGAACGGACGCGCATCGGCTCGGCCTACACCCTCGCTCAGGAGCGTCCCGTTAGAGACGCAATAGCGCTCGACGCGTGTCGCGCGTGGGCGGAGATTGCGGAAGACAGACTCGGGGTGTACGAGCGTCTCCAAGCTGAAGGGCTGGTCTCGCTGGAGAAAGTGCTGTCCATGCGAGAAGTCACCCTTGCGGCGAGTGCCGATCTGCGCCTTGCCGAATGGGCTTTGAATACGTCGAAGGAGGGTCATGCCTACAGCATGGAGATCGCTGAGCAGGCAGTCGAGGAGGCCCGCCTCGCGCACAGGCATCTCCTGGAGGAGAAGCAGAACTACGTCATCACGGCCCCTGTGGCCGGAATCGTCGAGCGAGTGTTGATCCGTGCCGGTGAGTACAACCAGGATCCGGGGCGGCCCTGCTTCGTGGTCTCGTCCGGCCTGTGGTTCTCGGCTCACCTAGATCAGGGGGCCATCTCCAGGGTCGATGAGGGGGCCGATGCCGAGGTCATTCTCGAGGCCTTTCCGGGTCGCACGTTCGCCGGAGAAGTTGCGAAAGTGGTGCCGTTCGTGACATTCAATCTGGGAGGGCCCGAGACCAACCGACCCATTCGGCCGCAGGGTACGGGCGCTCCCGAGTGGCCGGCTACCTTTAAGTTGGAGGTCGCTCTGGACGAGTTTGATGAGGGGATTGGCGCTGTGGGGGAGCGCCTGTTGGTACCGGGCCTGACTGGGTTTGCGCGGGTCAGTTCGAGGACCGTGGGCATTGCTGTACCGAGGGCCGCGTTGCTCTCTCTGTCCTCCTCCAAGGCCCTAGTGTTCGTTGTCGAAGGGGACGAGTGGGACGCGCACGAAGTGACCCTGGGGCTCTTTGACGGCGACTGGGTGGAGATCGTGGATGGACTCAGCGAGGGTGATCAGGTCATGGTCTCGGGCCATCAGGTGCTCGAGGTGGGTGACCGGATCGAGGTCGTTTACGACCGGAGTGGCGATTGAAGTTCCGGTGGCCGACCGATGCGTTCCGGGGACCACTTCTGCTTGGTCTCGGCATGGCTGCGCTCGCAGCGGCCCTGGACTTCCCGTGGTTCCAGGTGCCAATACCGTCCGAGGGGCAAGGTGGTTTCCAGGTTCGGCAGTTCGAAGCACAGTCGACTTCGGTCTTCCGGTTGCCGGTCGCCGCGCTGATGCTCTTTGTGCCGATCGCCTGGAGATGGCGCGGGGATGCAACGAAGCTGCTGGCCTGTTGGGCGACAGGATCGTTCGTTGCCCTTTGCGCCTTCCCGAGCGCCGTCATGATTGGCGAACCCGAGCTCTCCTCACAGGCAAGTTGGCTCCAACAGCAGACCGAGCGTCTCACCTGGCTCGGCGGCGACATCTCTACGTCGCAAGGGAATCGCGACCGCCTCTTCAAGGACCGGGAAATCGTCGTCGACGCACGTTCGAGCATTCGAGTTGCGCCCATCCCGGATTGGGTGCCGCACTCGATTCAGCTCGGGCGATTGCCTGAGATTGCAGAGTGGTTCGGCCTCTCCAATCGTTTCAGCGCCTTCGTATCGCGCGGTTGGTTCTTCGCCCTTGGTGGGTGCGCCCTCGTTGTCGGATCCTGCCTGGTGATGATCGGGGCCGGCTGGACCTCGCTTCTTAGGCGGTGCAGCCTCACTGCAGCTGTGGTAGGTCTCGTCCTCTTGATCTCCGGTCTCTTAAGACCCGTGAAACTCGGAATAGGGTTCAGTCTTGCGAGCCAGCACACGGCGATCGGGGACTACGATCAAGCGCTGAACGAGCTTGAGAGGGCGGCAAATTCGGTCCCGCTGATTCGCGAGAACACCGCGTTCCTAGCGCAGCTAGGGCATCTGTTCAGTCGGGCGGGTGCTGGCGAGCAAGCTGAGGCAAGGCTCTGGCGTGCGTTCCAACTGGAGCGTCAGGGTTTCGGGACACAGGCTACAGCGATCTATCGGGAACTCCTGTCGGGCTCGGCCCAGCGCTCCTCCCTGCGTCGAGAGTCCTCCCGCGGCATGGTTCGTGCGGGCATTCGCGCGCTGAACGCGACGCGATACGTTGGCGCTGCAGCACTGCTCGAGGATGCCCTCTCGGCTTTCCCGTGCGACGTCAAGGCCAATCTCGCGCTGCAGCTCATTTGCCTGCGAACAGGGGATGAAGCCCGGCTGACCGAACTTGTCGCGCTCGCGTACGCGACATACGAGGGTTACAACCTTCCGGGGCGGAAGATTGTCTTGGCCGTTTGCCAGGAGAATCTCTGCTACGCCGCGCTCGACGCACACGACCCGGATCGCGTTCTCGAGCACCGACGGGGGATGCGCAAGCCGTGATGTCGACTGCCCATATCCCGGTTGGCCGTTCGAGAATGTGCTGGGCGCTGCTGACGTTGTGCCTCCTATCGATCTCAGTGGCGTACATGGTAGTTCGCGTGAAAGTGCCATTTCGTCCACTCGTTCGGCCATTCGCGATTGGCGGCGACTGGATACGTGCCGCCGGTGAGTCCGCATACACGGGCTGCTTTCGCTGGGAATTTGATCTTGAGGCCACGCCAACGCATGCCTGGATCACTGTGGCAGCGCGGGACGCCTTTGAACTTACGATCAATGGAGACACGGCCGGGCGGATGTTCCTATGGCGGCCAACGCGGCCCTTCCAGAATGGACTGAGCGAGGCGGGGCAGAGGTTGTCGCCGCTACAGCCCGCGCTATCGCTCAATTTCCCCCGCGAATACCAATGGAGGGGGCATCGATCCCACTTGCTGCCCGTCTTCCTCGATATCCGGCCCTTTTTGCGTCCCGGGAAAAACGTCATCTGCCTCGACATCGAATCACGCCGGCGACCTGCGTCCGTGCGGGTCGAGGGTGAGATACTCCTGGCCACGGGCGTGAGCGTTCAGATTGAGAGCGGGACCCACTGGAGCGCCGAGCCAGTGCCCCCGCTTCTTCAAGCTCTCGATTGGACCCACCCCGACGCGGACGATTCTCAGTGGCGGCCAGCACTTGATGTTCCTGCGCCCAAGGGAGGGACCTACCGAATTCTCCCTCCGGCGGCCTTCACAAAGCCATTCGACGGCGACTTGGTGCACTCCCCGACTGCCGCCAGTGAAGAGACTGTCACGTTCGAGAAGGACTGGTGGTTGGAGGATGCCCCGCAGGAGGGGTGGCTCAGAGTTCTCTCGAATCGACCGTTTCATCTGTTGATCAACGGTAGACCTGTCAAAGTCGCACTACCTCGTAACCCCGACTACGACGCGGGGGATTGGATCCTAGGGCGAGAACGGGCCCTCGATGTCACCGCATCGCCCGCGCTTCTCGATCCCGATGAGGTGGGTGTCCTGCATGTTGGGAAACGCTTTCTTCAACCCCCACATGGCGACCCGACGGCGACTGCATTTCAGACTGTGGATGTGCGCCGCAACGCCACGAGGGACCGACCTCGGGCGACAAGTGGTCTAAGGTCTCCAGGAGATGATGGGGAGTCTGCGACGGAGTTCTCCGGCGAGTCGAACGACTTTCAGTTGAGTCAGATCCCGGAGTCTCGAACTCCGGTCGCTTTGACGCGCGACCGTGGGCGGTCAGTTCTGAATGGCTACGACGTAACGTGGATGCTGTCGAAGGGTCGCAACCACATTGAGGTGCGCCTCGTTCCGCCCCGATTTGCGAGCGACCTCAGTTGGGCCCCGAGCCTAGCAATGGACGGCGAGGCGGTGATGCCTTCGGGCAATCGGGTTTCGTTGCGATCCGACGGGGCGTGGTCCGTCGGTGAGGGGCGAGGGTCGGCGCGCGATTCTCTAACGGGGCCCGTCCTGGTGAGCGGGCCCGCGCATTCCAGCGCAAACGAGATTCCCCGCTTGACTTGGCGTGGATATGCTTTCGATTCAAACACCAAGGCCGCGCGATGGCTGGAGTGGGGAGGAGGGAGCGCGCTGCTCTGCTTCTCTCTCACGGTGGCGATGCTCTTGGTCGCCTGGCTGCGCGGCGGGCGGCGGTCGATCGGGCAGGCGCTTGATCGCATGCGGGCTGTCCTAGTCGTTCCGGCGGTTTTCTCGACCCTCGTGGTTGGCATGTCATGGACCTTCAAGGAGATGGAGGAGACGGCCTTTTTCATGCGCGCGGGGTTCTGGACGCAGGGATTAATCTGTACTGCTGCGCTGGTGCCCATCGGGATGTTGCTTTGTCGCGTGCGGTGGCGGCTGACGATCGGACATCGGAAGGAGATCCGGTGGCTCATCTTGGCGGCGGTCTGCTTGCTGACGGCCCTCGCCCGAGCATGGGCGCTCGAATTCCAACCACTAGACGACGATGAGTACGCGTCCGCGCAGGCGATTCTGAGCATTGCCAGGACAGGTGCTCCGGCATTTCAGCCCGAGGGCATCTGGTACACCCGGAGCCCCCTCTATCACTACCTCACCGCCGCCGTAGTCTGGGTGTTCGGTGAGAACCTCTGGTCGCTCCGACTTCCAACAGTGTTCTTCGCCGTCGCGACAGGGGTTCTCGTCTACCTGATTGGCGCAAGGTGTCTTCGCAGCCGGGCTTGCGGCCTCGCCGCCATGATCCTCATGGCGATTCACCCCTTTCAGATATTCACCGGGCACATTGCCCGTTTCTATCAGCAGCAACAGTTCTTCGCGCTCCTCACAGCGTTCTTCTTTGTACGCGCCTTTGCACAGGGTGGAGGCATGCGCGCGCGTCTTGCGTTGATAGCGAGCTTCCTTGCTGCCGTGCTCAGCCAAGAGATCAGCATTGTGATGGGGTTTCAACTGTTGACGGGTTTTGCAATGTTCTCGGCGTTTCCGAACAGGTCTCAGCTGTTCTGGATACTGATCTGCAGCCTGTGCGCGATCGCTCTGATCTTCGTGGATGTTGCGGCCTTCAAGGTGTTGTGCCTGACGCGGACCGAGGGGATTTCGCCGAGCCCGGAAGCCACAATCCGACCCAACTTCACCTATCCGTACAATTTCACTGCGATATTCCTTGGCTACTCGAGGACTCATCTAATGCTCAGCCTCTTCTGGCTGGTCAGCCTTGTGAGCGCGATTCGGCGCGGGAGCCGCGAGAGACTGGCGCTGCACTTCTTGCTCATCTCAGGAGTTGTGCTGACGAACGTGTTTGTGACGCACGTCAGCCTCAGGTACCAGTACTGGCTGATACCGATCTGGATTCTGCTCGGAGTCGATGGTGTCTCTGTGGCATCGAATGCCCTAGGGAGCGGATTTGCGAGATTGAGCCGGGCAACCAGTTGGGTCTCATCCGCTTG
>JBLIMI010000246.1:0-5983 GCA_047638655.1 Minisyncoccia bacterium
ACCACCATCGTTCCGGCGCCGCCCAAAAAAACAACCGCGAGCAAACCAATGCTCCCGGTCGCTTGTTTCATGGCCTGAACCACGGGTTCCTTAGTTGGAAGATTCCGTGCTAGGGACGTCATAGGCTTTGAAGGCGGTGTAGAGCTTGCCGGAGTCGCTACGCCCACGGTAGATCTGCTCCATCATGGAGTAGAAGTTGCGAGGAATTTCATCCTCATGAACAGCGCCATTGATGATCACTTTGACCTTCTTGTCCATGTCGACAAGAGTGTCGTTGAAGAAGAGCGTGACGGACTCCACTCCGATACTTTCAATGGTGATGGTGTTTGCAGCGCGGTTGATCGAAGCCACCAAGGAGTCGCCGTCCGCGTACTCCTTGCGACCCGCTTCAATCCAGTAGGCCTTGGTGGAGGGCTTACCGGGAACGACACGCACGGTCTCGGGGTTGGACATGCGCGACACACCTCCGATCCAGGTCCAAATGTCCTCCGTGTTGCCGGCGGGATTGACGGTGGACTCCGCGTACTCGGCTTCCTTGGCGGCTTCCGCATAGGCGGTGGCGTTTGGCCCGGCCCCCGCGAAATAGCACGCCATGTTCGAGAGGTTGGTGGGTCCCATCTCGGCGGCGTCACCCGTTCGTCCGATGATGCCGGCGAAACGGTCCGGAGACTTCTCAGCAATTTGCATGGCCGCGGCCACACCCGCACCGCGTCCTGCGATGAAGATCTTGTCGTAGTCGATGGCGTAGCCCTCAGAGAGAATGCCGAAGGTGGTCAGCAGGATGGCGTAGCCTCCAGCTTGGTCGGCGTTGTTCTTTTCGCCCAGGCCACCCCAGTGATCCGTGCCCTCGGGCATGTCGAGAGCCACCAGCAATGCGTTGTCACGCATGCCCGCCAAGGCCCAGTGATCGTTCAAGTGCGCTTCGGGTTTTTCGTCAGCGTCCGGGATGCAGAAGATCAACGGGTACTTGACCTTCTTGGGGTCGTACTTCTTGGGAATCCAGATCGCGTTCTTGGCAACGTACTCGCCGTTGTAGGTCACGGGAACGGAGAGATCCTCGATCTTGCCTTTGCGAACACCCTTGGTCTTGGAATAGTCCTTTGCGTACCAGAGAGCGGCGGCAAGATCGTCCGAAAGCGCCAGCGCTTCCCTGTCTTTGCCAGCGGCCTTTGCCCACTTCTTCTCGATGTAGGAGCGCAGTTCCTCTTCGGTGTCCCGGCGGCCATCGCGCGCCAGGTAGGCTTCGATGCATTGCCCCATTTTCTCGCCGACCTTCTTGTGGTCACCCGGCTTCATTTTGAAGTCCGCTTCCATGACCGCGTTGGTGGCGGGCTCCGATGCGGGAGTGGGTTGCATGGCGGAAACCAGGCCCACCGCACCGATCAGAAGTAGTGGAGCGGTTAGGAGGGTGTGATTTGCGCTCTTCAACATGGAAGTCATAGCCGTCATCGAGGGAAGGGTTGACACGTGTTTCTAATTCTTGGTCTTGGAGGAGGGCGTGACCCTGGCAGCAGGGTCCTGGCGAGTCGGCAGCATGGAGAGTCCCCATCCCCGAAGGGCCCAAGCCTGGGGTGGATCTGCAGGCAGCAGGGTACGAAAGATTGAACGAGCCTGCCCCCGTCTGCCCTCTTGCAGAGCGATTCTTCCCAGAACCACCCCCGCATTGGCCGATCCGCGGGCGAAGGCGCTTCCGAGCGGGCCCTGGGCATCCTTGTCGAATCCAGCTCCCCGCAGGGCAAGGCCCAATCGTTCCAGCAGTTCGTACTGTTCTTGTTTGTTTGTGCTGCGCTCCACGGCTTCCCGTAAGACTCGTGTTGCGCTGGCACTGTCTCCCATGCGCGTGCAGATCAGCGCCAGGCTCATCGCGCTCCAAGTGGCCTGGGCCCGTTGGTGCATGGCCTCAGCGAGGGCTCGAGCGGGTGCGGCACGGTAGGCGCGGATCTCGACCATCATCTGCTCGAAGCCCTTTTGCCAGGCCTGACTGAGGTCTTGGCCTTCAGCGCTCTGAAGCTGTTTCAGCAGCGCTTGGTGATCGTCCCGCAGGGCGGCCATCGGCGAGGCAGCCCCCGAACCACCGAAGCTGAACGCGGCGAACAAAATGAGCGAGCCCCACATCTTCAGATCACTTCCAAACGACGCCGGCGCCCTCGTCGTCCACGCTCCCGATGACGCGCGCCTCTTCGCCTGAAGTCTTCAGGCGCGTGAGCATTGCATCCACTTGATCTGCTTCCACCACGAGCACCAAGCCAATGCCCATGTTCCAAACTTGATAGGCCTCGTCCCGGTCAACGCGTCCCGCGTCGACGAGGTAACGAAACAACCCAGGCACCTCCCAACTGTCGAGATCAATCACAGCCCGTTTCCCGTTCAAGACCCGGGGCATGTTGTCGAGCAAACCTCCGCCAGTGATGTGGCCCATGGCGGCGATCAAGCCCTCTTCGAGCAGAGGCCAGACCGGCTTGAGATAGGAACGGTGCGGAGCCAGGAGTGCTTCCTGAACGCTTGCGCCACCGAGCTCTTTGGGGCGATCGGCAAGCTCGTGACCTTGACGTTCGAACAGAATCTTGCGCGCTAGCGAGTAGCCATTGGTGTGCAAGCCGTCACTGGAGAGTCCGATCAAAACCTGGCCACTGCGCACCTTGGAGCCGTCGAGAATCATGTTCTCCGCAACGGAGCCTACGATGAAGCCCACCAGATCAAAGTCGCCCTGGGCGTACAGCCCGGGCATTTCAGCGGTTTCGCCGCCGAGCAAAGCCAGGCCGTTGTCGGCACAAGCTTCCGCGCAACCACGAATCAAGTCAGAGACAACCACGGGATCGAGCTTCCCCGTCCCCACGTAGTCCATGAAGAACAGCGGCCGCGCTCCCTGCACGAGAATGTCATTGATGCAGTGCTGGACCAGGTCCCTTCCGACTCCATCGTGGATACCCGCACGCTTGGCCACGTCGAGTTTGGTGCCAACGCCATCCGCGCTCGCCACCAGGATCTGTCCCCCGCAGCCGACGCGCGCCGGATCAAACAGGCCACCAAAGGAACCCACATCCCCAAGCACGCCGGGGGTGAAGCTCTTCTGAATCGCTTTCTTCGCCCGGGCCAGGGTTTCATCCTGGGCGCCAATGTCGACGCCGGCATCGCGGTAACTCAGGGAGGTCTCTTCCGATTGGCTCATGGGGCGATCTAGCAGTGCGCAGGCCGGGGGTTTGGGAGCGGTCAATTTACTGCGCGGGGCAGCGGAATCCCACGCTCGCGGGAGCATTCCGATGGCGAGTGCCGGATCAGGTCGGCCAGGGCTCGAGCCCAAAGCGTTGCGGGTCGTCCCTCAAGGGGTGGAGGATGCGCTCACGATTTCCAAATCCAATCTTCTCGGGCAAGTCATCCAGGGCAAACCAGGCTGCATCTTTGGCGTCATCTCCAGCCCTCAAATGCCCCCCCACCACCCGCGCCAGGTACATGGCCAGGTTGGCGGGCTTGCGTGGATCGTCCGGGATGAACACCAAGTCCACCAAGCGATAGGGTTCGACCTCGATCCCGGTCTCCTCCTGAACCTCTCGGCGGACCGTTTCTTCGGGAGACTCGTCCACTTCCTGGTACCCAGCCGGCAAGGCCCATTCCCCTTGAAAGGGCTCGATGCCTCTTCTGATCAGCAACACACGACCATTTGCATCAAGAACCACCCCGGCAGCAGCGGAGGCGGGGTTCTTGAATAGGACCCAGCCGCACTCCTGGCAGCGTGGCCGGGAGCGTCCGGCCACATCCTCCAGCGCCAGAGAGCCAGCGCAAAGGGGGCAATGTTGAGCACGATTCATCCACATGAGCAGTCTTGGCTGTGTATCAGGAGAGCAGCAATTCCCGCATATCCCAGAGCAGAGCTTTGCTCTGGGCTTTCGCATCATAAACTCATCCGGGCCTGAGCCCCGAAAGATATTACGGGGGTCCTCCTCCTGCATTGATGAAACAGATCGCCCTACTCGGTTCTACCGGCTCCATCGGTACCCAGACCCTCGACCTCGTCGCAGAGCCCAACTCGGGCCTCGAGGTCAGTGCGCTGGCTGCTGGACGCTCCTGGGAGAAGTTGCTGGACCAGGTGCAGCGCTTCCAGGTTCCCCTGGTGGCCCTCGCCAACGAGGAAGCGGGCGAGCGCTTGCGGCCACACCTACCGCCGAGTTGTCAACTGTTCACTGGCCCGCATGCGGTGGTCGAACTCTTGGCCAGTGCCGACTACTCGGTTTGCGTGCACGGCATTGTCGGTGCCGCTGGCTTGGCCGCGTCACGGGCTGTCCTTTGCGCGGGCAAGACCCTAGCTCTAGCCAACAAGGAATCCTTGGTGGTCGGTGGCGACTTGCTCATGGGGCTCGCCAAAGAATACGGTGGAGAGATCATTCCGGTGGACAGCGAGCACAGTGCCATTTTTCAGTGTTTGCGCGGGGAGGACCTGGGCCGCGTGCGCAAGATTTGGTTGACCGCTAGCGGCGGACCTTTGCGACAAACTCCCGCCGAAGAAATGCAGGCCGTCACGCCCGAGATGGCCCTGGCCCATCCCAACTGGGACATGGGCCCGCGCGTCACCGTCGGCTCGGCCACGCTCATGAACAAGGCGCTTGAGGTGATCGAAGTGCATCATCTATTCGGAATGGATCGGGAGCGCATCCAAGTGGCCATCCATCCTCAGTCCATCGTGCATTCCATGGTTGAGTTCGTGGACGGTTCGGTGATCGCGCAGTTGGGTCCCCCCGACATGCGCGGGCCCATCCACTTTGCCCTGCACCATCCCGATCGCGGAACCTCTCGCTTGAAAGGCTTCGACATCGCCAGCATGGGGCAACTGACCTTCGAAGAGCCCGACTTGGCGCGTTTTCCAGCGCTCGAACTCGGCTTTCGATGCGTAGAGGAAGGCCAGGACTCCGGTAGTGTGTTGAATGCAGCGGATGAAGTGACCGTGGAGGCTTTCCTCGACCATCGCATTCATCTGACGGATATTCCCCGCATCAACGCCGCGGCCCTCGACGCCCGACCCGGGCTCTACGGCACTCTGGATGAACTGATGGACGCCGATGCCCGTGGACGGGCATTGGCCGAAACCAAGATCAACACCCTCTCCAAACTCTCCCCCCGCTGAACACTGCTTCATGGACCTGACTTCCCTTTGGCACATCCTGCAAGTCGTCCTCGGCGTTGGCCTTGTGATTTTCGTGCACGAATTTGGGCACTTCATTGCGGCACGCCTGTGTGGCGTGCGCGTCGTGGTTTTCAGCTTGGGATTCGGTCCCCGACTTCTGCACTGGAGGCGTGGGGAAACGGAGTACCAAATCGCGGCCGTGCCCCTCGGGGGTTACGTGCGCATGGCGGGCGAAGAAACTCACTACTCGGACACTCCAGCGGCCGAGGACGAACTGGGTTCAAAGACGGTGGGGCAACGATTCTTCATCTACTCTGCCGGCGTGATCATGAACGTCGTTTTCGGTCTCGTTGTTTTTCCCGTGCTGCTTTACGCGGGCATTCCCTCTGCGGTGCCCGTTGTGGGCCAGGTGACGCCTGGCTCGCCCGCCTGGAAAGCTGGGCTAGCGCCGGGGATGCGGGTGCTCACGGTCAATGAAGAGGAGATCTACGACCTCAACCAGATTCTGCCGGAAGTGGCCCACGGTGGTGCGCAAGCGGCTCGCCTGACGGGAATCACGGACGCTACGGGGGAACCGTTTGCGCTGGAGATTGTCCCCATTTACAACGATCAGTTGGGGATGTTCAGCATCGGCCAGGTGTTGCCCGAGTGGGCCGTTGGATTCCCTCTCACGGTGCTGCCGGACAGTGCAGCCGCGAAGGCCGGGGTGCTGACTGGGGACCTCTTGCTGGGAGTGAATGGCTCTACGCCGGGTCTCGATCCTGCCCAACAATTGGTCGAGGCCATGCGCAGGGATACAGGCTTCGAAGTGCGCGTGGAG
This sequence comes from Minisyncoccia bacterium, assembly GCA_047638655.1. GTDB lineage: Bacteria > Planctomycetota > UBA1135 > UBA1135 > JABACD01. The sequence goes on from JBLIMI010000246.1 coordinate 5,937, forward strand.
CGCGTCGGCGTCGAGCACCAGATCCATCTAGAACCCCAGGCCAGTCC
>JBLIMI010000247.1:0-5974 GCA_047638655.1 Minisyncoccia bacterium
CGGCGACGACCTCTACGCCCTAGCCTTCTCCGCCACGGGCCGCTACAGCCTGGCTACTAAGCTCCCCACCCACATCAGCGTCGATGTCTCCGCCGCCCCCGAAGTGACCACCTTCGGCGACGGCCAGCACCTGCTCGACTTCAGCGCCGAATTCGGCGCCGAGGTCAGCAAGGGCTCCTCCGCCTTTATAGGAGTCCGCCACTACGACGCGGACACGGACCACAACTCAAAGTTCACCCACCAACTCCTCGCCGGTATTCGCCTAGGTATCTGACGTGCGGGAATCGGACTGGAACCTAGAACAATCCAGCGTAGAAGCCCGTGTACTTCCGCAGATGGATACTGGACCCGAGGGGTATTGAGAAGAGTGGGGACGCGGGCGCGTGCAAGTGGGAAAGAGGCGGGAAGCTCGGGGTGCTGGGTGTCGGGATCATTATGGGGGGGATGGCGGAGGTCGTCTAAAACGCCTATCCTCCCCATCCTCGCGCGCTACTAAGGTACGCGAGGACCCCTTGGCTCACGCGGTGTTCCTTCCCGCGAGTCCGGATCCTGAGCATCGATACCGATAGAGCACATGGCTAAGAAATTTGAACGACACCGGCAGGCTTGGACGCCTTCTGAGATTGCGCAGCTCAGACTGATGGCGGGCAAGCGCATGAGTCTTAAGACAATCGCGACCTCGCTTACCCGAAGCGAAGAGTCAGTGAAGAAGCAAGCCAAGGTGGAGAAGTTAAAGATCACCAAGGCACGGTAGCTCGAAGGGTCGGAGGCGTATCTAAGGTGACGTGGCGCCGATGGCTTCCCGGGACTTGGGGCCGGAACATCGTAGTTAGAAAGCGGTGACAGAAGTCGCACCACGCACGGAGCCCAAGAGGTAGCGTGCGCGTAGGATCGAAACACCAAGCAGAACGCTCGGGCGCCAACCCCTTGAAACGGTCGCGCGGGAGTTGAATGATTTCTGCTAGAGGCACACAACGCGTGTCCAGTCCCACCCGAGACCCGGAAGCGCCGTTCGCTGAGCATCTAAAGTTACTAAATTGCGGAATTGGGGCCGGCCGGTGCCGTCAAGGTCCTGTCCCTACCGAAAACCCAAGCCGGGGCCCGACGACTACGCTCGCGGTAGTCACTGAGGATCACGCTCGGCTGCAAAGCCCACGAGTCGGTCATGCGGGAGCTGATTGACTTCTGCTGGATGCACACAGCGGGTGTCCCTATGGATCATGAACAACACGTTGAACGACTTCAGGCCTCTGAGCGTCCAGACCTCGATGGTGACGAAGTCGGTCGCGGCGATTTGAGCCCCGTGGGCCGCCCGGAACGACTTCCACGAGGTGAGGCGGTCCGGAGCGAGCACTGATCATCCGGCGGTCGTGGTTATTCCGTGAACTGCTCATTCAACGGGCGGCAGTCCTTGAACCAGTGCTCGAGGCCCTCGGCTTGGTCCCGGCCGATCAGGCCAGGCAGGGATCTTAGGAGGGCCGCGAGAGAGAAGATGTGGGCCATGATGCCCCATGTTGCCCATTCACGCAGCCTGACCAAAATCGAGTTGTGGTTTGGCCGAGTTGAGACGCCCAACGGGGTACACTCGTTCCATGCAGATCTCTCCGTTGCAGACAAGTGGGTTGTTGACGAGTGGGCTCTTGGTTCTCGTTTCGAGTGCGCTCTCATCCGATTTAACGAGCACAGAAGACGACTTCAGCAGGCATGTTTTTCCGGTCTTGGAAGAACACTGTATCGATTGCCACTCGCAACCGGACGCGGAAGGGGAACTCGATCTCGAATCCTTCACGGACGCCGCAAGCGCGTTGGCCCAGCCGGAGATTTGGCAGCGAGTCACGCGGGTCTTGTCGAAGGGGGAGATGCCCCCCGCCAAAACGCGTCAGCGTCCCGCAGAGACAGAAGTCAATGCCGTCCTCTCTTGGATCGAGGACCGCTACGTAAGCGGGCAGCTACTACGCCCAATCAAGACTCCAGGGCGCACGACCCTGCGGCGACTCAATCGTCAGGAGTATCAACACGCCATTCTCGATCTTCTGGGCGTGGACTATCCGACCCTCGAACTCTTGCCCGCCGACGGCGTGGCGCACGGCTTCGATGTGATCGGCGACGTGCTCTCCATGCCGCCTCTGCTGTTCGAAAAGTACTTCGAAGCCGCCGAACAAATCGCTCGGGCGGCCTTGCCTACCAGGGGTGAAGAGGCCTACCCGGTTCAGCACTTCGATGCAGACGAGATGCAACTCAGCCAGCCGGAGTTCCTCCACAAGGGCAGCAACAGCGTGCACCTGTTCACTAACGGCACCGCTGGCGCGCGAGTCGCCGTCGATCGCAGCGGTGAGTACATCTTGCGCGCATTGACCGGTGCGCAACAAGCGGGACCGGATCTCGCGCGTCTACGTTTCGCTGTGGACCAGCTTGTACTGGACCCCATTGAGGTGGAAGCCAGCATGCAAGAGCCCGCGGTGCACGACGTGCGCGTGCGGCTCGAGATCGGCTCGCATTTGATCTCCGCTAGTTTCATTAACGACTACTACAACCCCAACGCCAGCGATCACAAGCGTCGTGACCGCAACTTGATGATCGCCTGGCTCGAGCTCGTGGGACCGGTGGACGTTTCGCGGGTCACGCCATTTCAGGCCATGTACCAGGGCGCTGGGCAGCAAGAGTGGGACGTGCGACAGGTGCTCCTGCATCTCGCACAGAATCTTTGGCGCGGTCCTGTTGAACCGCAGACGATCGACGCGCTACTTCAAATTGCAGAGGCCTCCGGCGCCAGCAGCAAGGACGGCGACGAGACGATTCGCTGCGCCTTGACCACCTTGCTCGTGTCACCACGTTTCCTCTTTCGGGTGGAGCCGGAACCCTCGAGCGAGTGGCGCGAATTGGGTGCCCATGAACTCGCCACGCGCTTGGCGGCGTTTCTTTGGAGCAGTGTTCCGGACGAGGAATTGCTGGAGCTCGCGGGAACTGGAGAACTGCTCAAGCCGACGGTCTTGGCAGTGCAAGTGGATCGTCTCCTGACCGATGCCCGGGCTTCGCGACTCTCACGGGCCTTCGCTGGCCAGTGGCTGCAGCTCGGTCGCATGGATCAGGCCAGTCCCGATCCTGGTCGTTTCCCGAGCTTCGACTTTGAACTGCGCGATGCCATGCGTCGTGAGAGTGAATTGTTCTTCGACGCCATCCTGAGGGAAAACCGGCGGGTCAGCGAATTGTTGAGCGCTGACTTCACCTTCGTCAACGAACGCCTGGCGCGCCACTACGGCCTAAATGGCGTGCGGGGTCAGGGCATGCAGCGAGTGCCGCTCCCGGCTCACTTGCGGGATCGACGATGCGGGTTGCTAGGGCAAGGCGCGGTGCTGCTGTGCACCAGCAATCCCACGCGCACGTCCCCCGTGAAACGAGGCAAGTGGATTCTAGAGTCGCTGCTCGCCACACCCCCGCCGCCTCCGCCGCCGGGGGTGGACCAGTTGGATGAAAGCCAGAGAGCCTCGAGCGCTGCTTCGATTCGCGAACGCCTCGCGATCCATCGCGACAATCCCGCCTGCGCAACTTGCCATGACGCTATGGACGGTCTTGGTTTGGCCCTCGAGAATTTTGACGCCGTCGGAGTTTGGCGCGACACAGACGGCGATTTTGCAATTGATGCCAGCGCGGAGTTGCCCGGCGGGATTCGTTTTGAAGGCCCCGCGGGGCTTCGGGACAGCCTGCTCCAAGACCAAGCCTTTTTGCGCGGGTTGCTCTCGCACCTGGTCACCTACGCCCTTGGTCGGGGTTTGGTGGAGGCCGACGAAGAAGCCTTGGAAGCCCTACTCGCTGAACTCCCAAAGGATCCCGCCTTGCGCCAAGTGATGCACGCCGTCGTCCGCCTCGATGCCTTCCAGAGGCGCTACTCGGAGCCGAAAGCCCAATGAACTCGATCTCCCGCCGAACTGTTCTGCGAGGCCTAGGTGTGACCCTGGCTCTGCCGTGGTTTGAATCCCTGGCACCGAAAGCCCCCCAAGGTCCCGGCCCGAAGCGATTGCTGTTCGTCTACGTCCCGAATGGAATTCACGGACCGGACTGGCAGATCCAGGGGAAGAACTCTTCGCAAACGCTGCTATCCAATGACCTGCCGAGTGAACTGCCCAAGTCACTGCGGGAGTTGGAGCGCCATCGCGATCAGTTTTCCGTGCTCGCGGGTCTGACCCTCGATAAGGCCCGCAATAACGGCGACGGTCCCGGGGATCACGCGCGCGCGGCCGCCGCCTTCTTGACCTGTTCACAACCCAAGAAAGCCGACGGCAGTGTCATTCAGGTGGGCGTCTCGGTGGATCAAGTCGCCGCTCAATCGATCGGTGGTCACACGCGCTTCCGCTCCCTGCAACTCGCTCTCGAAGGCGGCATGCAAGCGGGTCAATGTGACTCGGGTTATCCTTGCGCCTATTCCAGCAACCTCTCTTGGTCCACGCCGCACACACCGATGGTGCCGGAGACGAACCCGCGCGTTCTCTTTGACAGGCTATTCGGAGTGGGGCTTGAGAACGCGTCGCCCCAGGAACGCGCCAGGCGCACGCGCTTGCGCAAGAGCGTATTGGACTTCGTTCGCAAAGACGCGCGTGGTCTCGCCGGCCAGCTAGGCATCAGTGACCGGCGCAAGTTGGACGAGTACCTCGAAGGCATTCGCGAGTTGGAGCGACGCATCGACCGCGCTAGTGATCCGGTGGCCGTGGCGCTCGAACGCCCCACGGGCACTCCTGATAACTACGCGGAACACGCGACCCTGATGTTCGAACTCTTGACCTTGGCCTTTGCCACGGACTCCACGCGTGTGGCGTCCTTCATGATGGCCAACGAAGGGTCGGGCCGCACCTACCGTGAACTGGGTTTGTCGCAAGGCCACCACACTCTCTCGCACCACGGCGGCGATTCCCAAAAACAAACGGCCATCGCCCGCATCAATCGTTTTCACCTGCAACTGTTCGGCACCTGGCTCGACCGCTTGCGAGAGGTTCAAGAAGGGGGCGATTCCCTGCTGGACGAGACTCTCGTGGTCTACGGATCCGGCATCGCGGATGGAAACAGCCACGCGCACCATGACATCCCCTTGTTGCTTGCCGGAGGAGGGGGCAGCCTTCCCCTGGGGAAGTCCCTGGCAGCCCCCGTGGGAACGCCAGCGGCCGATTTGCACCTGCGCTTGTTGCGTTGCCTGGGCGTCAAGGACTCAGGTTCCGGCTCTCTTCCTACTCGGTTCGGAGACTCCTCGGGGCCCCTTTCAATCTGAACGTTCTTGCCTTGTGTAGGGAAAGGTCTCCACTCGTGAGGATAGCCATCCTGCATGTAGTCCGGGTGCGCCAGCGTCCTTTCCAGAAACAGGATCGTAACCGCGCGCCCCTGTCTGCAGCGTTCTTGTAGGTGTCGCTGGCTTCTCAACATTCGTGACAGAGGGCGTAGCCAGGGCTATGCTCCTGAATGGCGACCCAACGCTTGTCCCCGAACAGCGAGCTGAGGTCTGCGTCCGTATGCAGCAATCCTCCGTCCCGGAACCCCCAGACCAACGCACGCTCAAGCCAGGGAAACGCTTCGTCGGGGCGGGCCTGCCGCGCGCTGGCGCAGGCGAGGTTGTAGGCAGACGCGGCGTCTTCGGGGCGCGCGAGCAGGCAACGCTCAAGCAACTCGACAGCCTCGTCGATCCGGCGTTCGGACAAGGCAGTGATGGCGGCACCCTGCAGCTCCTCGTAGCCCTCGTCCTGTGCGCTCACGGGGATCGCTGAGACCAATACGAAGAGCATCGCGAGTCCGCGGCTGGGCGGATTTCCATTCACGAATTGACCAGCCATTGGCGACCGAGAATAGGGTGCCGGGGTGATGTTCACAAACTGCGATGCAAACTAGCGCCACTGGGCGGCGTCGTCGCGCTATCCGAGACGGAGCACCAGCAGCCCCTTCCCCAGCAAGATCAGCTGGCGGCTGCCACCGACCTGGGCCCTCTCAAGTTGAG
>JBLIMI010000248.1:0-5970 GCA_047638655.1 Minisyncoccia bacterium
CCGTTTTGCTCTTTCCCCCACAAGTCCACCGGGTTCAGGCGCCCCAGGTGGTAGTTGAACATGTCCTCGTAAGCGGTGTAATCGGGGACTTGATAGCCGATGTTGATCGCACCCAAGGCGGCAGCGGCTCGAGTTAGCGCCAACCGGCCACCGCTCGCAACGCTGACATTTGCAGCGCTGTACTGGGATGATTTTCCCTGACGGTAGAGCCGGTTGTAGTGAGCGGCAATTCGTTCACGCAGCTCTTCGAGACCTTCGAGCGGTCCGTACGCAGCGTCATCCTCCGCCAAGTCGACCGAGCGTACTCGGGCCGGCGCACCCGCCATCTCGCCCACTTCTGGTTGGCCTTGCCCCAGGTTGCTCCAGTCGGGATGTCCATTGCGGAATCCGAGCTTCATCGCCTCAGTGACGACAAAGATCACTCCCATGTAGGGGACGCTGCGCATAGCCGAGATCACTTCGTTCATGATTTGGATAGACCGGGGTTTGGGTAGCGCTTATCGAATCACGCCCCCCTCCAAAATGGCAACTGGATTCTGAACGTGGTCCAGATTTTAGTGGCTAGCGAGGTCGTTTGAGGTGTTCGGCCAAGTGCTGATAGCCGCTTCTGGTGAGCCTCTCCCCCTCGACCAAAGAGGACAGAACTCCTTCTGCCTGCACCTCTTCCAGCGCCCGCCCAAGGGCGGTCTTGCTCCAGCGCCAGGGGAGTAGCTCGCCCTCAGCATCGGCCTCAAGGACTTGCGCCAAAGCCAAGATTTCCGCGGCAGTCGTTCCCTCTCGTGCTTCGATTTCGATCTCTCGATGCAAGACACGCTGCTCGGGCAAGGAGTAGGAGACTTGGTCAAGGGTCAGCTCGGCCACATCTCCAGAAGCGTTGAAGAGGGTCGCAGCTTCGCGGCGCGTGTTTCGTTCTTGTACGGGGGTCAACCCGAGTTTGCGCAAGCACTCCAGCGCGCTCCCTGAAGCTGGCTGCTCTCCAAGGTTCAGTCCGCGCTCTCTCAATTCCGCGAGCACCTCCCCCAGGAAATCCGTGGACCAGGCTGCCTCCAACTCGAAGCGTGCCACACAGTGGCTGTCTCCTGACTGGGCGGGACCCTTGAAGGCGAGCTGCAGGCGTTCTTCCCCAGCCCGAGTCTGACGGCGCAAGCGAAGCGCACAGTCCATCGCCGCCAGGGGCGCAAGAGCTCCGTCGAAGTACATGTCCGACAGGTCCAACACGACAAAAGAGCCGTGACGCAGACCCGCGACCTCTTCACTCGCTCGAATCTGCGCGAACAATTCCCGATCTTGCTCCCCGACCAGAGCTAGCCGCGCTTCGATTTCCATGTGGGCACCGTCATGCATACCCCAAGCCTAGCCTACCTACAGCCGCTTCGCCCATCCCGATGGCTGGACTCCAAATGGGTGTTTCAACCATCCTTTCCAACGCTTCTCGGCGGCTCCCCAATTCCCTGCAAGTTTTCCAACCTGACCCCTCTGCGAGAGTTGGATTGGCCCGATAAAGGCTCCATGTGTGGAATTCTCGGAGTCATTGCCAAACGGGGTCAGCGTCCCTCACCTGACGATCAAGACCTCGTGTCGATGCGCGACACGATGACACGCCGTGGACCCGATGGCGCCGGATTGCTCAAGATAGAAAACATGGCGCTCGCCCATCGGCGACTGGCCATCATCGACGCCAGTTCCGCCGGTCGCCAACCGATGTCCACGCCGGACGGTCGCTATCACCTGGTCTACAACGGCGAACTCTACAACGACGCGGAACTGCGCGCAGAGTTGCTGGCCATGGACGCCGTACCCGGTGGCTTTCGCGGTCAAAGCGATACCGAAACGGTGCTCTTCGCATTCGCCGCGTGGGGCCCTGATGCATTCGTCAAGTTCCGCGGCATGTTCGCTCTTGGAGTCTACGACACGCACGAACACCGCCTGCACCTCGTACGCGACCCCCTAGGTCTAAAGCCGCTCTACTACCACATCTCTCCTGGAGGCCCAGGGCAGCCGCCCACGGGTGAACTGACCTTCGCCAGCGAGCCCGCAGCCGTACTGCGCCACCCATACATTGAGCCGCTGCCTGACTTGCCCATGGTGAGTGCTTACCTCACTACTCTGCGCAGTGTGCTGGGAAGCCGCACGCTGTTCCATGGCGTTCACTCCATGGAGCCTGGGGAATACGCCTGCTTCGATACCGAGAGTGGAAACCTGCAACGATTTCAGATCACAACCGCCGCCGCAGTTGGTGATCCGATGCCCTTCGAAGAAGCCCAAGAACGAGTGCGTGCCGGATTGAAGGACTCGGTCCGGCGTCACCTGCGTTCTGATGTTCCGTTGTGCAGCCTGCTCAGCGGCGGACTCGACTCAACGGTCTTGTGCCGAATCGAAAGAGACCTCGGAACAGACCTGCGCACTTGGTGTTCCGGCGGCCCCGAACAAGGGGGCGAGGAAAGCGACTTCCACTTTGCCCGCAATGTTGCGCGGGAGCTGAACACCGAGCACAACGAGGTGCACATCTCGCGTGCCGACTTCACCCGCGACTGGGCCTGGATGGTTCAAGAGCAAGGATTGCCCCTCTCCACTCCCAACGAGGTGGCCATTTACAACATCGCCCGCGACTTACGGAAGTCGAATCAGGTCGTGGCGATCTCGGGTGAAGGTGCGGACGAACTTTTTGGTGGTTATGGCCCCGCACTTCAAGCGGCCTCCGACTTCTCCCTGGCCTCGGCGGATCGCCGCTGTGGTGGTCAGTTTCAACTGGAGTCCGTGGCCTGGGTCGCGACGAGCATCAAACCCCACATCCTGAGTCACGACGCCTGGGAGGCAGCACAGGGGGACGCCTTCTTGCTCGAGCACTACGAGTCCACTTTTGAACGAGCCAAACTGGAAGCAGGCCCCGAGAGCCATCGGATCGATCCGTTCCTGCGCTTCCAGCGACACAACAACTTGACTGGCCTCGTGCAACGGCTGGACACGGCCACCATGCTTGCATCCGTCGAAGGCCGCACACCCTTTGCCGATTGGGAAATGACCCGCTTAGCGGAGAGCCTCACCATGGACACCAAGTTCACGGCCAGCGCCCCCGGTGCCGGCGGCGGCACTGCCGTCGCCACAGCCATGCTTGGCAAGCGCGTGCTGCGCGAAGCCTGGCGGGGACGGATCCCGAACGAGGTCATCGCGCGCAACAAGCACTCCTTCCCTTTGCCTTTTGATCAGTGGATCGAGGACCTGGGATGGCGCCTGGAGTCGTCGCCGTTTGCACGCATTGCCTTCAAACCAGAGATTCTGGACGCAGTCATGCGCGACCCCAACAGCAACTGGCAATTCGCTTGGCCGCTGATGAACATGGCCATGTGGGGTGATCGCTGGTGGGGTTGATCCGCTGCTAGAGCGCTCGCAAGGCCGCGATTCTGGCCAAGACCGGCGGGTGCGAGTAGTGCATCCAGACGTAGAAGCGATGGGGCGTCAGGTTGGAAAGGTTGTCCTTAGAGAGCTTCTTTAGGGCGCTCACGAGGTCCTCGGGTTGGCCGGTGGTGTGCGCGGCGAATTCGTCAGCTTCAAACTCGTTCTTGCGCGAGAAGGCGCTCATCACCACGGACAACACCATTTCGATGGGCGTGAACAGCAGTCCAAAGAAGATCAGACCTGCGTGCACGGATGGTTGCGCCACCCCGAAGGCATCGAACAATCCCTGGTTCTGGATGAAGATCGATAGCAACCAGAAGAGAGCCCCGAAGTGCAAGATTCCGATCACAAGGGATTGCACGATGTGCTTCCGCTTGTAGTGACCGATCTCGTGGGCGACCACGGCCACCAGTTCCTCTTCTGACTGGGCTTCGATCAGAGTGTCGAAGAGCGCGATGCGTTTGTTCTTGCCGAACCCGGTGAAGAACGCGTTGGCCTTGGTCGAACGCTTGGAACCATCGATGACGAACAGCCCTTCCAGGGGAAAGGCGACGGACTGCGCGTACTTCAAAATCTTGTCCCGCAACTCCCCGTCATCAAGTGGCGTGAACTGATTGAAGAGCGGCATGATCCAGGTGGGCGCGACGAACATCGCACCAAGCATGAAGACTGTCGTGGTCCCCCAGCACCATAGCCAGGCGCTGCTGCCGGTCTTCTCGAAGAAGTACAGGATGGCGGCCATCAGAACGCCGCCCAAGAGGGCACCCAAGACCAGGCCTTTGGCTTGATCCCCCCAGAAGGTGGACGACTCGGTGCGATTGAAGCCAAAGCGCGCCTCGAGCTTGAAAGTCGAGTACAGCTGAAACGGGAGGCCAAGCAACTTCAAGCCGAGCACAAGCAACATCATGAACGACAGCCCAGTCACCACCGGACCCTGCTCGAAGCCCCGCACGAAGCTGTCCAACCAAGGAAATCCGCCCGCGTACCAGAACGCCAAAGTGACGGCGATTGAGAATGTCGACTCGACCAAGGAAAAGCGCGTCTTGGCTCTGGTGTAGGTTTGCGACTCTGCGTACTTTTCCGGATCGTACGTGCCTTCAAATTCGGCGGGCAGGGCCGGAGAAAGGGACCGCAGGTTGAGAATATTACCCACGAGCCCCAGCACGAATTCGAGCACGAGTGCAGCAAGAATGACCGTCGCGTAGGTGTTCATTCAGGGAGGGTAGCATGCCTCTCCGGGCAGGAGCGGGTCGGCCCCGGATGGGGTTCTGTGCTTGGCAGCAAACCAGGCGGATTGCTTGTCCTCGCCCAACTTCGCAGCGGCCGGGTGCCCGGCCTCGGCCCCACGCATCCTGCCGGGAGCGTGGGGCCAGGGCCCCAGTTAGGCAGCGGATTCTTCAGGTAACGGCCCGTCGTCTCGGGGTGCATCGCCACAATGCAACCACTCGAGATCGGTACCGAAATCCGCCAGGGCTTGTTCGCAAAAAGTGTCCCAACGACCCACAGCCCAGAGCCGTAAGTCATCGAAGTGTCCCGCGACGACAACCTCTGTCTTGTCATCGTTGTCCGTCATGCGCTCGATGCCCGCCTTGCTCATCAGGTGATCGGGAATGCGCAAGCGGCCCTGCTTGTCGATCTTGATCTGAACGGAGGTTGCAGCAACAAGCATCATCACCCGGCGAGCCCTTAGGGTTTGCCCGGCACGTTGGCGCAGGTCCTGAACATAGGCATCCCATTGCTCGACGCGGCGCACACAGATGCATCCTTCAGGTTCGAGGGTCGCCATCAGGCTGACCTCCTCGCGCAGGGGATTCAGCAGGTTGCGCAGCCCGAGGGGCAAGAGAATCCGTGCTTCCCCATCCAGGGCAGTGCGGTGCTCGCCGGCGAGCCAACTTTGGGAGCTCATCGGGCGAGGGGGCGAGTCGAGGGAGGGAGAACTTGCATCGGGAAGGCCACCCTACCCAGCCCACTCCAATTCCACCAGAGCGTATTCACAAATTGGGCACAATTTCACCAACACGCGCCATCGACTCTTGCTCGATAGCCGAGTTATGCACAATCCTCCCACCTGGCCCCAACCCAGTCCTCTCAAGGTGGACAACTCGCTCGCAACCCCCCATCCCCAAGCACTCGGCTATCTGTCGCGCTGCGGCAAGGCACCCCGCGTGTGCCCTAAAGCATTTTGCACCTGTTGGTTAGGGCGCCAGCGGAACCAGACCCCGGACGCACGCGCCCTTGGCGATACCAAGACCCCTGCGATCCGGGCGGCGGGACAAGCTGTGGATAACTTCCATGCCCCAGAACTTGTCCACGGACCTTGGCGCCTCAGAGGTTCGGGATCGCTGCGCCTACAGATCCGGTGCGTAGCGCTCGAGCATCTGCTCGCGGGTCTCCGCGGGGCCCCCGTGACCGAGGTGATCCTTCAGGATCTCCCCCATGGTCGGGAACGACTCGCGCGGAATGCACGACTCCGGCGCCCAAAGCTTGGAGCGCAACAAGGCCTTCGCGCAGTGCATGAAGAGGGTCTCGACCTCCAACTGGATCACCAATTTGGGGGTCCAACTCTCGCCATCG
>JBLIMI010000249.1:0-5961 GCA_047638655.1 Minisyncoccia bacterium
ACTCCCCGTCCCGTTGGCCGTCCATCATCGGACCCTCTGCCCGCTTCTTGGTCTGGGTCTCGTCGAACCACTCGGTGGCAATCTCCGCTTGAACCTGCCCCGTGTCCCCATCGGTGGAACCATCATCGCTGCCAGCGCCGCAGCCCGTGAGCGGCAGGGAGACAATCAAAGGGAGGGCCAGAGCCGCAAACAGGGAGGAGGAGCGCAATCCGAGGGAGCCGCACGCTGTTCGCCGTTGTGTCGAGGGGGTTTTCATGGGGGGAATCATAGGGATTTTGGATCCGTTGTCAGCAGTTTGGCTGGAGGCTTTGCGAGGGTTCGGGCAGGACGGAGAAGAAACTCCCCCCCGACCCGAGGGGGTCGGACAAGCCTTTGCAGCACGCCTTCCGCAGTTGGAGACGAGGAGTTGGCACGGGATTGCCATTGCCTGGCAAGATTCTGTCGGCGAAGGGGAGCCCCAGGCTGGTGGCGGATCCGGGATGATTCCTGGAATTGCCGTCGTATGAGCTCTTCACGGGACCTACGCTCGGGCCCAGCGCCACCCCCGTTGGACCCTTCTCTCCAGCCTGGCCCGCCCCCACCCGACCGTCCTCCATCGCCATGTCCCGCTTCAGCCAGCGCTTCTTCGCCCTGTTTGGAACCCTCGCCACGCTGATCGCGTTGCTCGAGACCGTCCCGCGTTTCGTCGAGATCCCGGGGCTGGAATTGGAGGAGTTGAACCCTCTTATTCGGCAGCTGCGACTCGCGCGCATCGAGGGCCACCCCTATCTGGCCTACGCTCCCAAGAAAGACTTCGTCAGCCCCGAGGAGTCGCGCCAGAAGATCACCCACAACTCCCTCGGTTTCCGCGGCCCCGAGATCAGCGAGCAGAAGCCCCCGGGCGTGTTCCGCATCATGTGCCTTGGCGGTTCATCGACGTACGGCCACGGGCCCACGTCGAATGAGCGCACGTGGCCCTACCGCTTGCAGAAACGGCTCAGCATGGCGCGCCCGGACTTGTCCATCGAGGTCATCAACGGCGGCTGCCAGGGCTACACCTCTTTTGAGAGTCTGACCAACTACGCTTTTCGAGGCATCCCCCTCGAGCCCGACATGATCATCGTGTACCACGCGATCAATGACATGCGTGGCGCGCTGTACGAGGACATCAAAACCGACAACACCCATCGCCGGGCCGTATTCAAGCGTTACCACGAGACCTGGCTCGACAAGAGTTGGACCTACTTGACCCTGCGCGCCTACCTGACCGATTACACGGACAGCCAGAAAGACCTGGGGAATTGGGTGATCGCCGACTACCACGAGCGCAAGGGCAAAGACAAATTCAAGTGGACCAGCGATCGCGGCTTCGACAACTTTGAGCGCAACTTGAATTCGATCATCACATTGGCTCGCAACAACGGAGCTGCGGTGGTGCTCGGAACCCAGGCCATCAAGGAAGCCACCTTAGACTCGGCCAAGTCGAAGCCCGAACAGATGCGGGGTTTTCACAACACCAATCGTATCGTGCGCAAGCTGGCCAATAACCGGAAGTCGGTGCTCTGCGACCTGGGGCCCAAGCTGACCGAGGAAGGGCTCGAGCGAGTGGCGAAGAAGGAAAAGCCGGAACTGTTCACGAATGACGTGCACGTGACGAACCTCGGGGCAGATCGCATCGCGGAGGAGTTCGCGACCGCGATTCTTTCCTCAGCAAAACTCCCGCCGCTGAAGTGACTCCGCCAACAACCCGGGCCCATTTTCGTAGAAACGGGCTTGGCACCTACTGGCCCCCTGAATAGTGTTTCGCGATGATCCGACCCAATGCCCAGCCCAGAGCGAACACCTCCCCCCTGCTGATCACCGGCCTGCTGACGGCTTGCCAGTTGCTCAGCGCCTGCGGTGAAGCCAGCGCCCCCCCGGCGGACCCGAGCAGCGGCACGGATGCGGACGAGACAGCCAACTGGCTGCCGAACAGTGCAATCCCCGAGGCGGACAGCTTGCTCGTGCAAGCGGTTGAGGTGCCAGAAGAGACCCCGGTTGCTCCGCCAGGGCGGGAGCCGATCGTCATGGCACCGGACCCGGCGACGATTGAGGGACTCGAAGGCGTGCCCTGGAAACCCGGCAGCGAAGCACAGGCCGGAGTGCTCGACCCCTCCCGCGAGCGGCTTGAGCCGCTCGAAACTTTCGAGGGGCAACGGGTGCTGTTCTATGAGCGGCGCTGGCCCGACGGACAATTGCGGCAACAGGGCCACGAGACCGTCTCAGAGAATGGCGCAACCATGGGACACGGTCCCGAGTGGCGCTGGCACGAAAACGGACAACTGCAACTGCGGCGTACGTACCGGCTCGGCCAATCCGATGGCGAGTTCAAGGAGTGGTACAAGTCGGGCATGAAGAAGGCCAAGGGCCAATTCAAGGCCGACAAAACCGATGGCCCGTGGTTGCACTGGGCGCCCCTGGGAACACTCGCCAAGGCTCAACACTTTACCGCTGGGCTTCCCACCGGCACCCAATACTCCTTCTTCAACTCGGGTGCACTGAACCAAGTGGTGCAGTTGACGGACGGCAAGAAGCAGGGAGACGATTGGACTTGGACCCGACAGGGTTATCCCCAGGAGCACGCCCAGTGGAAGAACGGCGAACGCCATGGGGTTCACATTCAATGGCACGCCAAGGGCGTTCAAGCAACCGCGACAAAATACGAAGACGGCAAGGCCACGGGCCCTTGGAGAGAGTGGTGGCGTGATGGAAGCGATCGCCTGACGGGACAACTCGCCAACGGGATGCGCATGGGAAACTGGCGCTCCTGGGATGAGAAAGGAACCCTGCGCGTTTCGGAGACCTACGAAGGGAGCACTTTCCACGGACCGCGCAAGACGTGGACCGAGGCCGGCAAGCCCGCGTTTGCGGGCAACTTCTACGAAGGCAAGCCCGACGGCATGCAGACGATCTACTTCGAAGGGGGTGGGCCTAAACGAGCGCAATCCTTCCAGCGCGGCAAGCCCACCGGGTCCATGGCCACTTGGCACCCCAACGGGCAAAAATCCAGTGAGGGCGAGATGGTCGCCGGCAAACGCGAAGGCCATTGGACCCAATGGAATCCCGAGGGCGATGTGCTTGAGGCTTGGAGCGGCGAGTACGTCGCCGGCCAATTACAGGAGAAGTAGACGGGAGGCCTGCCGGGGAACGGCTCGCTCCCCGCATGCCCCGACCGCGCGGGCTCAGTCGTCGAAGGGCGTCATCAGTCGTAGGCTCAAGTCCAGTTCCACGGGCTTGTCCTGGATAGCGAGCATCAACAACCCCGCTTGAATCGAGTTCAAGTAGGCCAGGGTACGTTCATATTTCTCCCGCGCCAAGGGAACCTGCGTGCGGCGGATTTCAAGATCGATCTCGTCGATACGCTGATCCACTGCCCGTTCAAAGTCTGACTTTTCCAGGGGTGAAAGCGTGCCCTTCTGCTTACCCGGGTACTGCTCCCGCAGAACTTTGTCCTCCACACGGGCGCGCTCGTAAGTCCAATCCACCTGGATACTGTCCATGGCCCACTGGTCTACGGAGCGATTCAACGTCCCCATCAACTCCCGCGGATTGGCCCACAATGCCAAGTTGGCGCCGGCCTCCGCGGAACGGGCCAGGGCACGGAAGTCCGAGCGCTCCGAGAGTCGCGGGTACTTGGGCGCGCCCTGTGTCCAGGTCTTGTGAATGTGGTCGAACATCTTGACCGTGTTCGAGACCACGAAGACCTCGCTGGTGGTTCCTGCCGTGATGACGCCGGTGCCGTCAATGTACGGCGACCAGTACTCGTTGAACTCGTGGCCACCAACCGACATGGACCAGAATCCGTCTTGGCCAGGCTCTGCACCTTGCAAACCGATGCTGGGCCCCATGCCACCGATCGTGTAACGCAGGTCATCGATTTTCTTGCGACCGTTTTCCGCAAGCCAGGTCACCAGGCCAACGGCAGGCATCGGCACATCGTTGTGCGGCGGTCCGTCCGCAGTCTCGCGGTAATCGTTTTCGCGCACGATGATAATGAAGTGATCCAAGAGGGCGGAGTCAATTTCATCGATCAAGTGTTGCAGGTCGCGGTACTTGCCCGTGGCCTGGAAGCGTTCCTCGATCAGACTGCGAGTGGCCGGTTCCAGGGACTCGACGACGCTCGTTAGCAGATCGCCAACGTCGCACTTGAAGAACAGGAACAGCCCAGTATCCGCCGGTGCGAAAACTGCGTAGCGGTCCACCAATTCGTCTGCGCTGGAGGTCCGCAATCTCGAAAGCCGCGTCTGCATGGGGGTCAGCAATTCTCCCGACAGAGGCAGATTCAAGTCCAGGGTCAGTCCCTCGTCCAGGCCCAGAATACCGACCAGCCGATTCACTTCCCCAAGCTGGAAGAACTTGGAAGCCAACTTGGGCAACACGTCCGGGCTTTGGGGATCGGGCCAGCTACCGCTGATCTTCAAGGACTCCATCAGGTCTCGGGTGTTGACGAAGATCTCCAACTCGTTCTGTTCGGCATTGCGGTCCGCCAGTTGAATCTTGTCGTTGTACGTCCCTCCGGCCAGGAATGAGTTCTTGAACTGTTCCGCGTCGCGCTTGATCGCTTCAGCCACCAATTCTTTCGTGTTGGAGACCACGCCCACATCACGCACGCGGCCCACAGAGATGGGCGTCGTCAAGCTTCCGCCCGAAAGCGTGAACACGCCATCCTCTGACTCCACGCTGATGCCCTGCTCGTCCAGACCAATCAAACTGGGGAAGGCCAACATGGAGATGGCGAACTTGCCGGTATTGGAGAGCGTGCCGTAGGCCGCCCAATCCGCTTCCGCAAAAGAGCTGCCCTTGAAGTTGCCCGCCAAAGCCATGTCATCGCCTCCGAACACATCCAGCGGTTCGAGCCCGGCGGGCAGCTGAGCCAATTGCTCCTGCACACTGGCCATCAATCCTCCGTAGCCGTATTCCTCTTTCAGCCGTTCGCACTCGGGGGACTCGGTCCAAACCTTCCATCCCGGTTGCTTCTCGATGTCGTCTGCCACCAGCAACCGGGGGAACTCGTCGAAGGACCCGTTGAGGTCCGAACGCGCGAAAAAGAAGTCGACCTGGCGCGGTACGAGCCCTGACACGTCCACGCCCAATCCCGACTCGAAGGGCGGGAAGAGCAGGGTCGTGAACGTGAAGTAGCCGATGAAAACGACGAGAAGCAGAACGGCTACTAGAATCCGAAGGACTTTGATCTTCCGAGACATCGAGGAATCTTCTGAAGGACGAGGAGAGGGTAGGGCTCAGGATTCTGACGATTCCCATGGCCGAAGGGGAAGGCCCATCGGCTGCTAAGAGAGGATTCCTGACAAAGATTGGTGGCGGACGACGGGCCAATTGCCCTCTTCCCGGGAATCGCGCCCAGATTGTGGGAGTGGCGCTGCGCCACTCAAGGAGCGCACTTTACCCCGCATCTGCGCACACGACTTGATTCGCTCCCCATGGAACTTGAACATAGCGCCATGCAGATCACCGAGCGCGTCCAACGCATCCCCCTCTCACAGACCCTGGCCCTCGACGCCCGGGCCAAGGCCCTCGCCGCCGAGGGACGCGACATCGTCAACTTGACCGCCGGGGAGCCGGACTTCGACTCCCCTGCCGTGGTGCGCGACGCCGCCAAGGACACCATCGACGGGGCGCGGGTCAAGTACACGCCGGCGCCAGGACGCATGGAGTTGCGAACCACGATCGCGAAGTACCTGACACGCACTCGTGGCGTGACTTTCGAAGCGCAACAGATCACCGTTTGTCACAGTGGCAAGCACGCGCTCTCGGGCACGATCCTCTCGCTCGTGGGCGATGGAGACGAGGTCTTGCTCTTGCTTCCGGCCTGGGTCAGTTACGTGGAACAGATTCGCTTTGCCGGGGGCCTTGCTGTGGGAGTCGCTCCGCGGGAGGACATGGGCCCAAACTTCGAAGCCCTCGAGAGAGCCATCACCCCACGCA
>JBLIMI010000250.1:0-5956 GCA_047638655.1 Minisyncoccia bacterium
TCTGATGGCGGCGGGCTCCGAGCTGGAGGACCGTGTGGAAGAACTGCTGGTGCGAGTGGGGCTGCGAGCGGACGCGTTCAACCGTTTCCCCCACGAATTCTCCGGCGGCCAGCGGCAGCGCATTGGGATCGCCCGCGCTCTGGCTTTGGAGCCACGCTTCATCGTCTGTGACGAGGCGGTCAGCGCCCTAGACGTCTCCATCCAGGCCCAGGTCATCAACCTCTTGAAAGAGCTCCAGGACGAGCTCCAGCTCTCCTACCTGTTCATCGCCCACGACTTGTCCGTGGTGAAGTACCTGTCCGATCGAATCGCGGTCATGTACCTGGGCCGTATCGTAGAGATCGGCACCTCACGCGAGCTCTTCGAGAACCCTGCGCATCCGTACACGAAGGCGCTCCTGTCCGCCGTGCCTATTCCGGATCCAAAAGTGCGGATGAAACACGTGCCTTTGACTGGAGACGTGCCTTCACCGATGAATCCGCCGAAGGGCTGTCACTTCGCGCCCCGCTGCCCTGTGGCGGAGAAGCGTTGCCACGAGAGCTATCCAGAACACGTGAGCCTGTCAGCGACGCAGACGGCGGCTTGCCACTTGTTGGAGTAGTCGGGCCCTGGGAAGCCCGCGCTTGCGGAACGACCCTCAGACGCTCAGCTTGTAGTGCTGGCGCAGCACGATCCGCAATTGCTCGAAGCTTGAAACCGAGTGATCGGCGACGACGCCGGCCTCGGTCAGGGTGCGGCGCGCGGCTCGGCTCGACCAGGTGGTCACCATTCCGAGCTTGCGCGGCGGGGCGATGTCGTGTTCGGGGTTATCACCCACGTACATGACGCGCCCAGGCTCCAGCTCATGGCGCGCCAGAGCGTGCGTGTAGAGCTTGGGGTTGGGTTTGGAGATCCCCACCTGCTCGGAGATGTAGATGGCGTCGCCGTCGAGGTAGGGCAGGATCTGAAGCCGTAGGAGCTTCTCTGCCTGCTTGGCGGTCCAGCCGTGGGTGATGATGCCGACCAGCATGCCGGTCCCGTGCAGGTCCTTGAGCAACGGCATCACATCATCGAAGGGCGCAATCTCACGAAACTTGGTGTCGTGGTAGGCAGCGACTCCTGCAGCCACCACCAAGGCCGGATTGATGCCCTTGACCGCATCCGGCCCCAGCCGTTTCAGTAGATGGTCGTAGTGGCGACCATAGTTGGAGGTGAATTCCGAGATGACTTCGCACAGCTCGTCGTAGACCTCCTGCTCCGGCCGGTCAAGCCCAGCCGCCACCATGGCCTTGACCGCATTCCAGCGTGCCCTTTGGGCAAATTCGGTGGTGGGGAACAGCGTGTCATCGATGTCGAAGAAAATCGCGTCGAGAAGAGCCATCGCAGTCGTCAGGTGAGTCGAGAGTGGGCAGGGTAATCAGTCAAGATGTGGGGGAGGGCTCACAGCCTAGTGCCCCTGATCGCAGGGAACCAGACCTTTCATCACACACCAAGGGCCCCATCTCGACTTAGCCGAGATGGGGCCCTTGGGGTGTGATGAAAGGTCTGGTTCCCTGCGATCAGTAGGCAGCTTCGATCTTCTTGACCTCTTCGCGGACGTCCGTGATGGTCGCCTTGATGAGGATGATCAACGACTTGTTCTCGTCGCTGTAGCCTTCCGACTTGAAGAAGAATCCGACCAGCGGCACCTTGGCGAGCCACGGGACTTCAGCCCGGCGCTCGACGTTGCGGATGTCGGTCAAACCACCGAGGAGGATCGAGCCGCCGTCCGGGATTTCAGCCGTCGTGAAGACGCTCTGAACTTCCAGTTCGGGGAGTTCGAACTCGACGGGGGAGGTGTTACCACCCAGGGTTGTCGAGTAGCGGCGCACGTTGACGACCTTGGCAACCGTGGGCTGCACTTCGAGGGTCACGTAACGTCGGTTGTGGTGGATCGTGGGACGAACGTCGAGCACGACACCTTCACTGAGGACGTTGACCTGCGGGTCAGCCACGGCCTGGAAGGTCGCGACCTCCACGTCGAAGTCCTGGATGTAGGCCCGTTGGGTCAAGATCGTGACGTAGGCGCGTTGGGTGTTTTGCACCGCCAGCACCTGGTCGTTGATCATGGTCAGGGTCTCGCTCTTCTCGACAGCCCGCAAGATGGCGGACAGTTCGAGGTCGTTGAGGAGGGAGTACTGCAACGTCATGCCACCGATGGTGCTCAGGGAGCGACCAAGGGAGTTGTCGAAGTAGTTCTCGGTACGTCCACGGAAGTCGCCGTCACCCTCGTCATCGTAGAAGAAACCAGATGAGGGGGCACCAGCAGCGTTGGAGCCGTCAGAGCCCGTTCCACTGTTGTCCAGCCCGCGGGACGCCATGTCCTCGAGGCCGTTGGTGACGTCTGTCAGGGGGTTGTTGTCCAGGCCACGGAAGTCGACACCGATCTCTTGGATCCAGTTGTCGCCAACGGTCATGAACTTGGTCTCGATGGTTACCATGGAGGAGCTGAAACTCCGCAGGTCTTCGAGGAAGGCTGTGACCTTCTTCTGAACCTCGGGGGTTTGCACCACGATGATGTGACCTTCGTAGGGCTCGATGCGAGCATCGTCCCAGGAGCCTGGCTCCACGTTTTCCTGGATCAGGGTCCCCAGGTCATCGATGTTGATCAGGTGAGCTTGCTCGCCCACGAACCCGAAGGGGCCGCCGCCGTCGTCGTCCTCGAGCTCGTCGAGCAGACGGATGCGGTTGATGCGCGGGCCGATGAACTCGGTCAAGCCGAAGACCAGGTCCTGCACATCGTGGTGAACCACGATGGGCTCGCCCCGGGCTTTCTCCTTGGTGGTGACCAAGACGGCGTCGTGACGCACGATCCAGGTGACCTGTTCGCCGGCCATGTCCGTTAGCAAGTTCAGTGTCTGCTCGACGGTCAGGTCATTCTCGAAGGAGAACGTGAATAGGATGCCCTCGTCGAGGACTGCATTTTCCGCGGCCGGATCCACCACAAGGGGCAGGCCGGTCATGAGGCGGATGAGGTCGACCAATTCCCTGAGGCTCTCGACTTCGTCGACCTCGGGCATGGCGATCAGCGTACTCGCCAGATTCTTGCGCAGAGTGATGTCCGCCAGGGAGCGAGTTTGCTCCAGGTTGAGTCCGCGGCGCTTGGAGCGCAACTCGGTCATCTCAGCCCAGGCCTCGGGGTCGGGCAGCGTGATCGTGTCCGACCACGCGATCTTGTAGCTCTCAAGCTCCTCTTTCCAGCGCTTGAACTGCTCGCGCTTCTTCGCGACGTAGCGCACGCGGGTCTGCTTGAGTCCAGCCTTGAACGCGCTTGAGCGCAGCTCCTCGGCTTGCTGGTTGCGGGGGTCCTTGCGCAGGGCCTGGTCCGCGAAGTAGATCGTGTCCTCGTAGTTGCCGGCATCGAAAGAATCGATGGCCTGGGTCACCATGTTGTCCACCACGAGTCGACGGCGGTTGACCGCAGCTTCCTCGCGTGTTTGAAGGGCGTCGAAGGCACTCCGTTGCTGCTCGAGCAGGGAGGCTTCGGCCACTGTGGAGCGCTTGGACTTGGCGTCGCTAAGGAGTTCGTTGACCTCCGTATCGAGCCCATCCCAATCGATGGAGTAGGGGGCGAAGCGCACCGTCTGCTGGGCGATGGTGAGCTGTGCAATGGCGCCATCGTAGTCGCCCTTGACCAACATCAACTTGCCTTCACGCAGGAGGTCGCGGGCTTCGGCGCGCATCTGCGCGGTCTTGACACGGGTTTGGCTTTGCAGCGTCTCCGTGACAGTCGTGACCTTGGAGTTGTAATTCTCGCCGAGCAGTGCGTTGACCTCGGCCAAGTCCTTCTTGGCCTGCAGGTGGTCCGGATCGAGGCTCAGGGCGGCCAGTAGCTGGTCCCGAGAGTCTCGCAGACGCAAGCGGTCGCGCAGGGTTTGGGCACGCTTCGTGTGCTCGTCCACAAGGAACGCGCGGCGCTGTTCTTTGAGTTCGAGCAAGCGGCGGTCTTGGGCCAGTCCCGCGGGAGCTGCGGGGACGCCCGTAGGCATGGCCGAGTTGGCAGGATCCAGAGGATCCGGCCCCCAGCTGGCGTTGTCTTCCGCGTTCATCTGGGGCGTCGAAACGCAGGCCGCAAAGAACAGGGCGGAGACTAAGGTCGTCGCAATGACAGTTGTACGCTTCAAGATGGGGGTCATCAGTTCGGAGTTCCTCATAAGGAGCGGGGATCTCTCGATAGTGCGGGTTTCGGGATGGGGAGGTTCAAGGTGGTTGACCTGTCTATCCACGCGGGATGTCTTGGCAACCTGAAGTCGACCAACTCTTTCGAGGGACCGACCGCGGTGTTCTGGACTCGCAGGAGCCCCCTGCGACGCGCGCGGGAGGATTCTGGAGCGGGGCAAGATACCAGGGGCCTAGGCCACCGGTCAAAGGAGTCCTGGAGAATCAGGCTCTCCAGGAGATTGCTTTCAAAGTTCTAGGTGCAGAAGTGCCCTATTCGTAGGCGCCAACGAAGGTGACCTCTTTGAAATCGGCGTCCATGGCGGCGTCCAGGACGTACACGACGTCCTCGTAAACCACCCCTTTACGGGCGTCAATGGTGGCCGGGCGCTCTTCGTCCGCCTTGTGGATGCGCTCGAGGATCTCCCTGACCTCGTCGATTTTCTGGGTCTTGCGGGGGCCGATGGAGTATTGGATGACACGGTCATCGTCGTACTCGAAACGGCTTCCGGGCTGGCTGCCATCCCACGCAATGGCGGGATCAGACTTGCTCTTGCGGGGTTTGATCTTCGTGCCCTCGGCCAGCACACGGACGGTGACTTCCACCTTTTCGATGGGTTCGTCGTCCGAGCTGTTGACGCCCACATCCTTGGGGAGGTAGGCGGCCAGCTTGCCTTCGAGGGTTTTGAACTTGAGCGTGCACATGAAGAAAATCAGCAGCAGGAACGTGACGTCGATCATCGGCGTCATGTCCAGCACGTTCTCTTCACTGGCGATTTCTTGGAGTTTGGATCCCATGGTGTTCGTTCCTGCTGGCGACTACTTGTCGTCCTTAGGGGCTTCCGCTTCTGAGGCGGCCAGTTGGACTTTCCAAATCTGGATGCCCTTGTAGCCGCACTGCTCCATCACTTTCTGGATGTAGCGGAAAGGCGTGTTCATGTCCGCGCGGATGAGCAGAGCCTGGTCAGGCAAGTTGTCCTTCTGCTCCATCTTCTTGGCGACGTCCGCGAGGTGTTCCCGGATGGCCTTGAAGTCGTCGTCATTCTCGGGGTCGTAGTAGCTCTTGCGCTTGACCCAGATGGACCCGTCCGTCTTGATGTTCACAACGGGACGGAACTCGCCAGGGGCGGGCTTGTCCTCGGTAGCGTTGCGGGCCACGGGCAGCACGAGCTCTTCGAGGTCCTGCTGCGTCATGTCCGTGATGACCATGAAGAAAATGATGAGCAGGAACACGACGTCGATCATCGGCGTCATGTCCATATCCATCTCAGTCTCAGGGTCGTGCTTGTTCAGGTTCATGGTGTCGTCGGGTTGTTGTCCTAGAAGGTTGGCAATCCCGGGTTGGGAACCGGGCACTCGCATGCGGCGAGGCTCAGCCCCATCCGGAGAGCCTGGACATTAGCGCCCGAGCCCCACCGGGGGATGCGTTTGGACAGGCTGCCTAGGCAGCGCCGGGACGGAAACGCTCGAAGAGGTCTTCGACGATAGCGCCCACTTCGATCACCGTCTTGACCAGGCGGTTTCGCAGGAACGCGAAGGACGCACTTGTCGGGATCGCGACGATCAGACCGAGCATGGTGGTGAGCAGCGCTTCGGAAATACCGAGGGCGAGGTCAGCCGGGTTGGCTTGACCACCGGAGGAGGCGATCGTGTTGAACGCCTTGATCATTCCACCCACAGTACCGAGCAGACCCATCATGGGCGCCACGTTGGCGATCAGCGCAAGCCAACCGATTTTCTGGTGGAGGCGAATTGATTCCTCGTCGCCCATCTCTTGGAT
>JBLIMI010000251.1:0-5948 GCA_047638655.1 Minisyncoccia bacterium
AAGCCCGGGGCAGCGCCCAACACCACGAAACGCCAGAACGAACGGGTCGCGGCATCGAGTGCTCCGAGTGCCGGCTCATGTCGTCGCTCGCGCAGCAAGGGCAGGAACGCCTGCGGCAAGGCCAAGCTCGCTACGCTGCGCAAGGCTAGCTCCTCTTGGCCGTAATCCTTCGCGCTCAACCAGTCGTTCTTGAAAGCCTCGGAGCTTCCGATCAGCAACAGCCGTCCAGGGGCATCGTCGAGCGTGTCGGTCATCGCTTCGAGGTGGGGTTCTGGATCCGCGACGTACTGGACTCGCGGAAAGCGCCCTTCAAACATCGCGCCGTAGGTGCCAACCGCCTGGGCGCGCGTGACATCTTCTTCCTGATCGGGTGCAAGCGTCGCCGCTTGCAAAAGCTCTGGGGGCAAATCGCCCCCTTTCCAGTCGTAGGTCCAGTGCTCGTTGCCGCCCGTGATCCAAGGGACGACTTGAATCTGATTCGATTCGAGCAAGGGTTCATCCCAGGAAACCAGCGTGGCAAAAGGCATCAAGCAGTCCACCGGCGTTTCCGTGCCCACTTGTGCTGAACCGACAACCAGAAACGGTTCGGTGGTAGGCAGATTCACGTAACTCGACGAGCCATCTGCGGATTGCACGCGGGTCGCAAGCTCGGCGGAGCCAAAGGATCGATCGAACACGACCTCACGCTTCAACTCGATCCCGAGGGCCGGTAGGTAGACGCGGTCCAGGTCGAAGAACTGAGGCTCGGGCCAAAAGCGCTGGTCGAGCCCCGCGCCTTCCAGTTGGCGTGAAAGAATCTTGAAGTGCTGACCTGCCACCAGAGCCGATCCGCCCCGGGCCAACCACCTAGAAAACTCCGCGGTCATGGAGAGCAGGTCTCGGCGGGGCTGCAACCACACGAGCGCGTCCGCCGTTTCGGGAACGGAATCCCGACCGGGCTCCAGACGTGTGGTGTGAAAATCGAATTCGCGCAGCAAGCTTTCCAGTTCACTGAACACGTCCCCTTCACGGGGCGTGAAGAGTCCTTTGCGTTGATACTCGAGGGTCGCTTCTGCGGGGGAGAGACGTGGCGCTTTCGCAAACAGCGCGAGTTCCGTCGGCTTGGCCGTGTCTAGCTGCCGCAGGCCAAGCGCGAGCCGAAAGTGCAGGTGGCGAAAAGATCGGGCACTAGGAAATTCGAGCAAGACCTGCTCGTCCCCGCGACGTAAGCGCAAGGCGGCATGAACACGAAACAGTTGTGTACTCTCTTCCTGGATGGAAGTCACCGCGAGCGGAAGAACACCGCTCGCTTCAAGGGCGATGCGGGCTGCATCGGCGAGAGTCTCGGGGGAGATCGAGTGCACATGGAGGGAATTGAACTCGGTGCTCAATCGCTGCACGGCCCGTCTGACTTCGCGCACCAAGGGCTTGAACTCGGGGGGGAGTTTCGACGCTGGACTAAAGACCAGGTCAAGTTCGATAGGCTCAACCAGCAGCGTAGAGAAGAGTTCCCGCTCTTCGAGGGTGAGGCGGTTGCGCCCGTCTTGGGTGAGGTCGGCATCGATTCCGGCCGAGACATTGGAAAGGACCCATACCAGGGGGACGAGCAGGGCGATGCGGGCCATTAAGGGCAACCAGGGCTTGCTCGTTGCGCGCTTGCGGAAGCTAGGACGCTCGCGAAGGAAGTACAGCAAGGCCAAGCAAGCGGGCAGCAAAAGCACCACAATCGCGCGCCACAGGGTTCGTTCAGGGGACGCGAGTTGCTGCAAGGGGGCCGGTGCTTGCAGGGCGATGCGGCTTGCCACCAAGCGCTCACTCGAGAGCAAGTGCGTGAGCACGATGCGCGCTAGGTGTTGATGCGCATAGTGCTCGTGAGTCCAGGTAGCATCGCCGAAGACGGCGCTATCGGCCAGCAGCATGGCGCGTCCGGACCAGGGACTCGCGGGACGCAACAGAGCGGCCAGGGCGATGGTCGGTTGGGGCCGGCCAGCCAAAGCAAGTACATCTTCCGTGGTCAGTGCTCTCGCGGGACGCTCGTGCAGGGTCGCTCCCGGGCTGGCGCTGGCGAGAAGCGTGGCGGAGAGCCCCAATTCGCTCAAGCGCGCTGAGTCCGGATAGAACGCGCTCGGCGTCTGAAACAGCAGGCTCCCATTGGGCTGACCAACCAAGCTGCGGAAGTCCTGTTGAGTGGCGGTGGCACGCACGTGCCAAGGGACGAATTGTTGCACGCCATTCAGCGTGAGTTCGCCGGCGCTGGAGTCGAGCAACAAACCTTCCAGCGGCACCAGGCCATGATGGTGCAGCAAGCTGGCCATGGCGTTGGTCGTGGGATTGAAGCGAACTTCAATCGTCCCCGGCGCTTGCTCGGCTAGGGCGTCGATGTCGTTGCCCGCGAGCACGAAAGAACCGCCCCGGGCGCGCAGGGCGTCGAGGGCGGCCAGTTGCCGGCCCTGCACCCGAGTGGGATCCACCCAGAAGAAGAGGTCCGTGTCCCGCGGGAGTTCGTCCGTGCCGTTGAAATCGAGTTCGACCACGTCCGCACCACTTCGCAGGAGCGCACGCAACTCGTCGAAACCCTCTGCGGGCGCCGAGATGGCCACTCGCGGCCGGCGCGGCGTGCGCAACTCCTCCAGTTGCTCGAGGATCAAATTCTGCAGTTCGAGCACCTGGGTCGGACCGACGCCATTGAGCACGGCGGAGGGACGGGGTCCGTATCCTATGCGCAGGCTCGACCACAATTCCTGTTCGCGATAGCCGTCCGCTTGCACAGTTCGCGCGCGCCAGGTGGCGAGGCCCGCAGAGGCTAAGCTGGTTTGCCATTCAGGGTGTTGTTCGGGGTGCAACACTTCCAGGCGCAGGGAGACATGATGTTCCTCCGCGGCTCGTTGGAAAGCCCCCAAGACATCGCGCACGCCCTCTTCCAAGTGCCGCAAATGGCTCGGCATGTCGGCCCGTGGAGTGACGTAGTAATGGACCCGTATCTCCTCGGCGAAGCCTCGAAAGCGATCGAGGTTGCGTCCGCGCAGGGTTCCATGTTGTTGGCGGCCCGGTTCCAGCCGCAGAAAAGGGAGGTCACCGAGGGAGCGTTGCATCAGGCCCACGAAGGCGACGACGCAGGCGGCGGCTGCAAGTCCGAAGGCCCAGAGCGTGCAGCGGCCCGTGAGTTTCACGTGCGATCCCTGGCCACGAAAAGCGTGTTCAGCCACAGGAATACGGCCGTCAGCCCCACGAACCATAGCACCGAGGGCAAGGCCACCAAGCCGCGCAGGAAGTTCTCGTAGTGCGGGAGTGCGGCCACGTGATCAGCGAGCCAAGTCCCGAGGTCGAGATCTTGCCCCATACCATCCAGCACGGCGATAGCCTTGGGGTGTCCGGTGAACAGAAAGAAGAACCCCAACAGGACGCTGCTCACGAAAGCCACGATCTGATCCCCGGTGAGTCCCGATAGGAAAGTACCGAACGAGAGAAACAGTCCCCCGAACAGCAAGGCGCCCAAGTAAGCCGCAGCGATGCGCCCTAGGTCCGGCTCGCCCAAACGCATCAACATGAACACGATGGGCAGGGTTCCGATCAAGAAGATCGCGTACAGAGCGAGAGCTGCGAAGTACTTGCCGAGCACCACCTGTCCTGGTCGCAGGGGCAAAGTCATCCAGAGTTCGAAGGTGCGCGTTTTCTTGTCCTCGGCCCAAAGTCGCATGCTGACCGCGGGCAAGAGAAACACCGAGACGGGGGCCAGGGTGTCGAAGAAGGGCGTCATGTCGAGTCTGCCCGTGAGGAAGAACTCGTTCATGAACAGAGAGCAGAGCAGAACCAGCGCGGAGATCAGGTAGACGTACGCGATCGCCGAGTCGAAGAAGGCGGCCAGTTCCCTGTGTAAGACGATGCGAATGCCCTGCAGTAGGCCGGGCCGCTTGGGGATGAGATCGGAGTGTGTCATCGGGCTGCTTCCCCCGTGCTCTGCAGGGAACGCAGCACGAGTGCTTCCAATCCCACCTGCTCCTGGGCCGCTCGTGCATTCAATTCAAGCAAGCTTGCGTCCAGACACAGTTGGCCTTTTTGCAGAACGAGCAAGCGGTCAGAAATTTCCGCCACCTCCGCCAGGATGTGGCTCGAAAAGAGAATCGCGCGCCCCTTCGCCAACTCACGCATGAAGTCCCGAAAGGCCACCACTTGCAAAGGGTCGAGTCCGTGGGTGGGCTCGTCGAGCAGGATCACCGGCGGATCGTGGATCAGAGCGCAGGCGAGACCGATGCGTTGCCGAAAGCCTTTGGAGCATTCGCGCACGCGCTTCGGGAGAACTTCGGCCAGCGTCATCGATTCGGTCACCCAGTCCATGCGCTCCGCGAGGTTTTTGCCCTGCAGCCCGCGCGCCTTGCCCATGAAGACCAGCAGTTGGCGAACGCGCATGGTTTCGAAGAGCGCGTTGTGTTCGGGCAAGTAGCCGATCAGGGAGCGCACGGCGAGCGGGTCTGTGGACACGTCGTGTCCAGCCACCTCCAGAGTGCCGGAGGAGGGCGGCAGAAAAGTGCACAACATCTTGAGTAGAGTGCTCTTGCCCGCCCCGTTCGGGCCCAGGAAGCCCACGATTTCACCAGCGCCCACCGTGAACGAAACGGAGTCCACGGCGCGCACGGACCCGTAGTCCCGGGAAACATCTCTGACGCGAATCATGGTCGGATTCTAGCGACCGAATGAGGTTCGCCTTAGCAATTCCCTGCCCGATGTTATCCTGGGCCCATGAGTTCAACACCCTACGAAGCCCTCACGTCTTGTCTGCGGGAAACTGCGGTCCTCGGTTCTGTCAACGCCCTGGTCTCCTGGGATCAAGAGACCTACATGGTCGGCGGGGGGGCGGAGGCGCGCTCCGATCAACTCGCACTCTTGGCCGGGATGGTGCATGAACGACAGACGAGCTCCCAATTGGGGGATTTGATCTCCGCCTGCGAAGCGGATGAGAGCGTGGGACAAGATGGCGTGAAATCTGCAAACCTGCGCGAAGTGCGCCGCGACTACGACCTGGCCACCAAGTTACCGGCGGAGCTGGTTTCCGAGTTGGCGAAGGTGGGAAGCCAGAGTCAAGAGGTCTGGAAAGAGGCACGGGCGAACAGTGACTTCGCCGCCTTCGCGCCTTTCATGGAGAAGATGCTCGAACTCACCCGTCGCAAGGCCGAGTGCCGGGGCATTCCCGAAGGCGGAGAGTTGTACGACGCCTTGCTCGACGAGTACGAACCGGGGGCCAACGCGAAACAGATCGAGGGCATCTTCGGTCCCTTACGCGGTCGGCTGGCCTCCTTGATCGCCGACGTGGCCAAGAGTCCCAACGCTCCCGACGAGTCGCCCCTCGAGATTCCCATGGAAGCGTCCCGTCAACACGAGTTTGGTCAGTTCGTCTTGAAGGCCATGGGCTTTGATCTCTCCGCGGGGAGGCTCGACACCACAGCGCATCCGTTTTGCACGGGCATCGCGCCGGGAGACACTCGGCTGACCACCCGCTACGACGGAGGACGTTTCACGGAAGCGCTCTACGGAACCATGCACGAAGGTGGTCACGGCATCTATGAGCAAGGCTTGCCCAAGACCGCGCACCACGGGTTGCCCGCGAGCGAGGCGCTCAGCCTCGGCATTCACGAAAGCCAATCACGGCTCTGGGAAAACCTCGTCGGTCGCAGCATGGGGTTTTGGACCTGGGCCCTGCCCCACGCGCGACGAATCCTGAGCGCTGATCTGGAGAGCGTCACCCCCGAAGCCATGTACCGCGCGGTCAACACCGCTAAGCCCACGTTCATTCGGGTCGAGGCGGACGAGGCCACCTACAATCTGCATGTGATGTTGCGTTTCGAGTTGGAGCGCTCCTTGATCAAGGGCGAGTTGGCGGTGAAAGATCTTCCTGCTGCCTGGAACGAAAAGGTCAAGGAGTACCTAGGACTCGATGTCCCCAATGATGCGGAGGGGTGCTTGGCAGACGTCCA
>JBLIMI010000252.1:0-5937 GCA_047638655.1 Minisyncoccia bacterium
TGGACGCAGGCCGCGTTTGCGACGAACCCCTAATCCTTCTGGACCTCTATCGAACTCTCGCGCAGCTAACGGGCCAATCGCTGCCAAAAGATGCTGGTGAGGACAGCTTCGATTTCTCGCCCTTGTTGACGCTGTTGGACACAAGTGAACTGCCGCCAATCCGCGAGCATCTCGTGCACCACTCCGGTGGCGGAGTGTTCGCGCTGCGCAGCGGACCCTGGAAGTTGATCTTCGGCAAGGGCTCCGGAGGCTTCACTCGTTGGATGCCCCCACAGGACGCTCCCGCGGGTCAGCTTTACAACTTGGACGTCGATCCGGGGGAATTGAACAACCTTTATGGCCAGGAGCCCGAAGTGGTTGCGCGCCTGAGCGCTCGCATGCAGGAGATCAAAGACGCCGGAAGGTCCGCACCGTTGCCCGCGGATTGAGAGCCATCAGCCGGTGCCCCATGTTGGCATCCGATTGAGGGGCTCTTGGCGCATCGACTCAAGAGTTGATCCGGCTTGGGCCAGCCGGAGTTGGGTTGCGCGCTTTCCAGCCCTCAACGCTTCTCAAGGCGCGGGATGTTCTCGATACCGATGGGCATTCTCTCCCGCGGGGAACTGCGGCCATTCTGCTTGTCGCAGAGTTCAGCGAGCAAGGCCTGCATCGCCTCACGCCTCGGCCCTTCTGAGAAGTATTGGTTCTTGGTTTCGCCGGGGTCTTGGGCGAGGTCATACAACTGGCCCTTGGCCTTGGGTGCGATTTCGGGGAGCACAAACTTCATCAGAAGATCGTTGTCGTAATTGTTGCCCCCGGAGCCGACGTGATCGAGGAACTTCCAGTCCCCTTGTCGAAGCTGGAACTGCCCCCCGAAACTCTGGGTCAGCATGTATTGCCGCACTGGCTCCTCGTCACTCCGCATTCCAAGCATGACGGGCAGCATGTCGCAGCTGTCGACCGCGTCTTCAGGGGCGAGCTCGTATCCTACGATGGAGGCGAGTGTGGCGAGGATGTCCGTGGTGTTGGTCAGCTGAGAGGAGACCTGCCCTGCAGGAATACGGCCTGGCCAGCGGGCGATGAACGGCACGCGGTGCCCGCCCTCCCAGCCATCACGCTTCATGCCCCGAAAACCGCCCGCCGCATCATGCTCGTGGTCTTCTCGCATCCAAACGGTATGCAATGTCTCGGGTCCATTGTCCGAGTTGAACAGGATCAAGGTGTTGTCGTCGATGCCGAGCTCACTGACCGCATCGAGCACGCGACCCGTGAGCGCGTCGAGTTCGTGGATAAAATCCCCGCGAGCCCCGGCCTCGGTCTTGCCACGGAACTCTGGGGCGGGAAGCACCGGAGCATGGGAAATCTGGGTCGAGAAGACGGCGAAGAAAGGCTCGTCAGGAGTCTCTTCCCTGTGTTTCCTGATGAAGCCCAGGGTCTTGTCCAGGAACAACAGGTCCGCGTCGACGAACTGATACTCCGGTGACTTCCAGCCTTCATCATTGTCCCAGCGCCACTTGCCGCCGGGGTTGGGCAGCGTGTCGCGCTTGTGTCGAACGCTCGCTGGAACAGGGACCATGCCATTCTCGATGTAGATGTAGAGAGGGTCGGTCGTCGGACAGTTAGGGGTCACGAAGGACTCGTCGAAGCCGCGGGCATTGGGTCCGTCGACGAGGGGCGTGCTCGCCTCGTAGTCGATCAACAGCGCGTTCTTGAAACCGCCGCCGAGCACCTTGCCTTCTTCATCGCGCCAGGTCAGGCCCACGTGCCATTTTCCAAAGACACCGGTGTGATAACCCTTGCGCTTGAGCATCTCCGCCACCGTCAGTTCACCGGGCTTGATGAAGCTGGGGCCGCCAGGTCCTTCGAATGCCCGAGGACTGCGACCGGTGCGATGAACCAATTGGCCGGAGTAGAGGCCGTAACGAGAAGGCGAACAGATGGTCGAGGGACTATGGGCGTCGGTGAAGCGGATCCCCTCCCTCGCCATTCGATCGAGCCATGGAGTCTTGTAGGCGGCAGCGGGGTTGTAGCTCGAGAGATCGCCGAAGCCCAAATCGTCGGCATAAATGATGATAATGTTCGGCAAGCTCTGGCCCCGTGCAGGTACAGCGCAAGTCAGAGCGGCGAACGAGAGACTCAGCAGGAAAGCAGGTGTGGGCATGATCGTCCGGGAGAGAGCAGGGCGGGAGGAGGAAGAAGTGAGAGAGAGGGCCTCCGCCAACCAGCGCGCCCCTCTCCAACCCCACAAGCTCGCGCGTCGTGGCCTATCGAATCGAACGTCGATCAGGCGTCGATCAGGCGTCGATCAAGCGATAGGCGGCAAGCAGCGCATCAAGACCCTCTTGCCCTTCCTTGCTCGTGCCGTGCTCCATCCCGATGACCCCATCGTACTTCTTCTTACGCAACCATTTGGTGAGAGCGACAAAGTCAAGATCTCCCGTGCCGGGCTCCTTGCGTCCCGGGGAGGCACCGTATTGCACGTAGGCAACTTGGTCCCAAACCTTCTCTGCGTTCTTAATAAGGCGCGCACCGTTCCCGATCTGCCCTTCGTGGTAGAAGTCCGCAAGCAGCTTGCAGGACTTGCGGTTCACCAGCTTGCAGAGCAGATGGCCGTCTTCGAAGGAGCGCAGGAGCGGCGGTCCTCCGCCGACGCCGTGCGAAAGGGGCTCTTGCGCAAGAATGATCCCATGCTCCTCAACGATGTCACAGCAGCGATTCATGAGGTCGACGGACTTCGCAATTTGCTCTTCACGCGGCGTTGACTCATCCCGCGGGCCAGGGATCATGGTCATGTGGGTTTGACCTGTGCGCTTGGCCAACTCAACGCCCTTCTTCATGTCGGCGAGAATCAGGTCCCGGCCTTCATCCGTTGGATCGTAGAACTTAACGCCACCGCCACCGGTGATGACAGTCACTCCGAGAGTGATGCCCTTCTCTTTCACGAAGGCCCCGACTTCTTCTTGGACTTTGGGCGTTTGCGCCGAGAGCCAGTTCTCTTCCCAAGCGCGGAAGCCCAAGTCGTAAGCGAATTGGAGTTGCGCCACGAATCCCTTCGGCGCCGTGGGAAGCAGATCCAAGTGAGGCGCGAACTTCGCCTTGAAAGGCGTGCTGGCAGAGTTTGCTCCAAAGGCCAATCCCGAGGCCAGGGCGGCCATCGAGGTCCCGGTGACTTTGCAAAATGTTCGTCTGTTCATGGGCGTTAGCATAGCGAAACGGAAGCCGAGCCGGAAACACAGCGACAGGATAAGGGCGAGTGTTGAGCATCGCGCCCTGGAATCGCTCCGCTGAGGCTATTTTCGCTCAGGCTTGGGCTCTGACAACGGCCCATCCAGATCCAACCGCTCGATCCAGACATTGCGGAAACGCACTCTGTTCTGGTGGCCCTGCAACTTGATGGGCTTGCTGTCTGGACCCTCCTCTTGACCCGCGCCCGTCTTGCGCGGGATCTCGAAGTCGTCGTGAATCAACGATTGGTTTTGGTAAGCCGTGATGCGCGCGAGCTCAACTTTCTCCTCTCCCTCATAGCGCGCCGCGCGGAAGGCGATGTCAAAGCTTTGCCACTCGCCGGCCCGTCTGCTGACCAAACGGTCGGGCTTCTTCAATCGGTAGAGGCTGCCACAGAAGCTCGCCTTGTACTCATCGTGCGAAACACCGAACGAGTCGAGAATTTGCAGCTCGTAGCGTTGCTGGATGTAGACCCCGGAGTTGCCTTTCTTTTCGGCGTCGGGGCTCTCGCTTTGATTGCAATTGAACTCGAGGTGCATGCGAAAGTCTCGATACTGGCCTTTCGTCAGCACGCTATCCCAACCCGCCGAAGCGCTTAGCACACCGCCTGCGAAGGACCACCCAGTCTTGCCATCCGTGTTCTCTGGCACGAACTCCGAGCTCTGCTCGCCCACGAGTTGAACGGCAGCCACTGGCCGGCGCCCATCCCGAATATCGATGATGCCTAGTGTGGTACCAGGTTCTTCCTCATTTCTGGGAGCACGTGCATTCGCGATGATGAACTCGACCAATTCCCTCGACTCGAACCAACCACGCCACATGTCGTGGCCGCGGCCCTCCATGGTGATCAGACGCATGGACCCCTCCAGCGCTACATAGCGCCTGTGCAGCTCGCCAGAATTCTGCGCCAGAGGAACGGTCCCGTCGCGGTCACCGTGAAGATGCAGGATCGGTACCCCGGCCTTGGCAAGCGCTGCCAGTCGGTCAATCGGATTGTGCTGCGGGAGGACCTCAGCAAGCCGCTCTTCGGTCATGCCGTAGGCAGCGCAGGCTTTCTTAAGGCCAGGATAGCTGACGAGATTGCACACCGGGTAGATACCCGCGAGGCAAGCCACCGAGTTCGCGTTCTCAACCGCCCAGTTGTAGAGCATCAATCCGCCACGGCTGCGCGCCAGGAGACACGCACGCTGAGCGACTCCATACTGACGAACTAGATAGTCATGCAGTGCAGAGTAAACACGACGACCTTCGGGGCTCCCGTAGGACTCCCCCACGTCCACTCCCGCGATGGCAATCCCCGCGGCAAGGAAACGCTCGAACATCCAGTTCTCGGCCTCGGATGGCAAACCCGGCAGGCACGGCGCATACAAGACCCAGGGCATGGGCCCGGAGCCAGGCTGCTCCGGCAGAAGTAAGAAGGCAGTCCGCCCTTCGACCAGGAACACCTCACCAGGAAGCGGCAAGCGCTTGGAGGGTAGCGCGGAGGTCTGCGCGCTCGCCATTGCTTGGAACAGGCACAGGCAAGTGACGAGGAGAGCCTTGTAAAACGGCGTAGAATTCACGCCCCAACGGTCGCACAAAAGCCGCGCGATGTCGAGTCAGGATCGCGCCGGCTGCGGCAAGCGGCAAGCGACGGCCTGGGCGTCCTGGATGCTCGGATGAAGCACTAGCGGATGGCGAACGAAGCGCGCTCTCAGGCCCCTCTTCGCACGGCTGCGCGCTAGCCGTGAAAAGGGGACCTGGGCGCGAACCATGTTCAGAATCGGCGCTCATGCTCACCACTTACAGGCCGTTGGGCACGCTGACTGGACGCTTTCCTAATTGGAGGGTACCCTTAGTGCAGAGTCCTCCAAATCTGGGCCTAGCGCTGCTCCGCAGGGCATTCGAGATACCCAAGCGTCTCGGTCTGGCCAGATTGCTTCCAAGTTTACGCGCTCGCGATCTACGCGAAGGCGAACCCTCCTCCTTGTGAATAGAAACTTGAGTTCAATGCCGCCTGCCACCCTCTTTGCAATCGTCTGCGCCGTCGTGACCCCGAACGCCACCCTCCCCGTGGCGAACCCGCCGGTGTCTCGGGCCCAAGATGTCCAAGCCGTTCCTAACTGGATTTGGCATGGCAGCGCCTCGAATAACCAAGAGGTCATCTTCCGCAAGCACTTCCAAGTCACTGGAACCGTGTCCGAAGCTCTGCTCGTGGGATCCTGCGACAATCAAATGACGGTGCTCGTCAACGGCGAGCAGGTCGCCAGCCATGACAAGTGGGAGCAACTCATTCGCCGCAACGTCGCGAAGGCGTTAAAGACAGGTGACAACCTGATCGAGGTGCGAGCTAGCAACCAAGGTAACGTCGCTGGACTTGCACTGAGCCTGACACTCGAAGAACAAGGAGCCATCGTGACGGATGCGTCCTGGAAAGGAGCAAGCCCCGAGCATGCCACGGCAAACGAATGGTCCAACGTAACCGTCATCGGTCGGGTCGGCACAGACGGACTCCCCTGGAACAGCCAAGTTGGCATCGCCGACTTCCGCGCGCTCTTAACCAGCAACAATCAACCACTGACCACGCAGGCTGTCCAGCAACCGACGGGAATGACACTGCCCGACGGATTTCGGGCCGAGCTGATCTATCAGGTTCCAAAAGAGAGCCAAGGTTCATGGGTGTCGATGTGCAAGGACGACAAAGGCCGTCTGTACGCGAGCGACCAAGGCAAGCGTGGCATTTACCGCATCACT
>JBLIMI010000253.1:0-5934 GCA_047638655.1 Minisyncoccia bacterium
CAAGCAGCGGGTGAACATCAATGAGGTGGGGCTGTGGTCCAGGGAGGCGGACCCTTGTACGGATGCCTCAGTGTACGGATTATTGGCCGTTTGGGTGGAAGGCCCGGGCCAGTGTCAGACCCTGTTTTTGGTAGCTGGGGCCCGAGCGCTCTCTACCGTAGAGGGCCCGGGGAAGGCCTGTGGTGTGAAAGAAGCGCAGTCTGCAAAAGCTCTGTCCATCCTCCACCAGAAAGGGCACGTCGTGGGCGCGGACCTCCAGGACGGCGGGAGTTCCGCCGTTCTGGACTCGCCCCGCTGCGTCCTGTCGCCAACCAAAGCCATTGTCGAAGAAGCCCGCATAATTGTTGCGCAGTTCGCCGATGCCCACGTCCACGGGCAACATCTCCGCCGCTAACTGGGGTGGGATTCGAATGTGCTCTCGGGAGGCGAAGATGTAGAAGGACTCGGGTGCTAGGATGGCGCGCCCGTCGGGGGCGTGCACGGGCTCCCAGAATTCGTGGCGGGCGTGGCAGCCTTCCCCCGCGAAGTCGAGCACGCCGGTGTCCCGTGCAGCGCGCCAACCCGCCGGTTCGCGCCCGCGCAAGCTGACACCCAATTCGAGGCCGCCCGCTTCATCGATGCAGACTTCCGCGAGGGAAAGAGGGCGCTCGCCGTCAAAGCAGAGGGGGGTTTGTTCGTAGACCTCTCGAAGTTCCGCAGCGCTCAGAGCGGGCTGTCCCCGTTGCAACCGCAACTGCCCGAGACGGTCGCCGCGTTTCAGCCGGACTGGAAAAGAGAGCGAAGAAATTTCAATCCACAGTTTGCCGCGGTAGCCCGCAGGCGTTTCATCGAAACGGGCGTGGCCGCAACACAGGATGCGGGTGAAGATATCGCAGCGCCCGCTGGAGGAACGCGGATTGAAGCGGCCGCGAACGTCCGCGGGAAGATCGAGTTCTTCTTCAAGTGGAACCAGGTAGACCTGGCCACGCTCCAGAACACAGCCCTCGTCCTCGAGAGAGAGAGTCTCCGTAGAGAGCCGTTCGACCCGGGTTTCGAGGGGCACCTTGCCGGGCAAGAAGCCAGCTCTCAGGGAATGAGCCACGGGGCCGAGTCGCAGATCCAGGCTCGCGGGTTGAACCTGGGCCGAGGTCAAAGGGTGGTTCGGGTCGCTGGCCAGAATGGAACGGCCGAATTCGGATTCGATTTGCTCGTCGACCAGAATTTGGCCAAGGGGTACAGCGGAGGTCATAGGCGGATTCTATCCTCGGAATTCATCCCGCGAGCGGACTCGCGGGATTCCCCATCTGGTCTGTCCCCGGACCACTCGGTATGCTCTGCGCCGAACTACCGTCGGCGGGCCCAATTGCATTGGGATCACTCGCCGGATCCCGCCATCGGAAACCAAACACCAGATGAAAATCCACGAATTCCAGGGCAAGCAGCTGCTCAAACGCTACGGCCTGGACGTCCCGGAAGGGCGCGAGTGCAAGACGGTCGAGGAGGCTGTTGCCGCCTACAACGAGTTGTCTACCGACCTTTGTGTCGTCAAGGCCCAAATCCACGCTGGGGGTCGCGGCAAGGCCGGCGGCGTCAAGCTCGTCAAGAGCGCCGACGAGGCCCGCGAGGCGGCCAGTGACATCTTGGGCAAGATTCTGGTCACCCACCAGACCGGCCCCGAAGGTCAAGAAGTGCGTCGCATGTGGGTCGAGGAAGGCTCCTCCATCGCGAAGGAGTACTACATCGGCATCGTCATCGATCGCGAGCAAGACTTGCCCGTCATGATGGCTTCTTCCGAAGGCGGCACGGAGATCGAAGTGGTGGCCGAGAAGACTCCTGAGTTGATCTTGAAGGCAGCCTTCAGCCCGGAAGCTGGACTGGGTGCTGAGGACGCCAAGCGCCTCGCATCCGGCATCGGCATCCCCGCAGAGCTCGTTGATCAGACGGTTGTTTTCCTTCAAAAGCTGTCGCTGATGTTTTGCGAACTGGACTGTTCTCTGGCCGAAATCAACCCCTTGGTGACCACCACCGACGGCAAGGTGATGGCCCTCGACGCCAAGATCAACTTCGATAGCAACGCGCTCTTCCGGCACGAGGACGTGCTTGAGTTGCGCGATTTCGACGAAGAGGACGACAAGGAGATCGAGGCGTCCAAGTACGACCTTTCCTACATCGCACTCGAGGGCAACATTGGATGCATGGTGAACGGCGCGGGTTTGGCCATGTCGACCATGGACGTGATTCAACTCTACGGTGGAAGCCCCGCCAATTTCCTCGATGTGGGGGGTGGAGCGACCACGGAAAAGGTCGCGGCGGCTTTCCGCATCCTGCTCTCCGACGACAAGGTGAAGGC
Organism: Minisyncoccia bacterium; assembly: GCA_047638655.1. Taxonomy (GTDB): domain Bacteria; phylum Planctomycetota; class UBA1135; order UBA1135; genus JABACD01. The sequence continues at coordinate 2,330 of JBLIMI010000253.1, forward strand.
CGTCCTGGTCAACATCTTCGGTGGCATCATGAAGTGTGACGTGATCGCCGAAGGCGTGATCGAAGCTGTCAAACAGGTGGAGCTCAAGATCCCGCTCGTGGTGCGCCTGGAAGGCACCAATGTGGAACGAGGAAAAGCCCTGTTGGCGAATTCCGGATTGCCTTTGATCGCCGCTGATGATCTGGACGACGCTGCCCAGAAGGTCTGCAAAACCCTTAGCTAGAGAGACCATTCAATGAGCATTTTCGTCAACAAAGACACCAAGGTCATCACACAAGGTTTCACCGGGAAGACCGGAACCTTTCACTCCGAGCAAGCCATCGCTTACGGCACCAACATGGTGGGGGGCGTCAACCCCCGCAAGCCAGGTACCGAGCACTTGGGCTTGCCTGTTTTTGGCACCTGCGCCGAGGCCCGCGAGGTCACGGGTTGCAACGCCAGCGCTGTTTACGTTCCGCCCCCTTTCGCGGCAGCGGCGATCCTTGAGGCCATCGACGCAGGCATTGAGCTGATCATCACCATCACCGAGGGCGTTCCCGTGCTCGATATGGTGAAGGTCGTGGAGCGCTTGAAAGACTCGAGTTCACGCCTCGTCGGTCCCAACTGTCCCGGAGTGATCACTCCCGATGAATGCAAGATTGGGATCATGCCCGGCTACATTCACAAGGCCGGTCGTGTGGGCGTCGTCTCCCGTTCAGGCACCTTGACTTATGAGGCGGTGTTCCAGCTAACGACCCGTAACATCGGCCAATCCACCTGCGTCGGCATCGGCGGCGATCCGGTCAATGGCACGGATTTTGTGGACGTGGTCAAGGCTTTCAACGAAGACCCGGATACAGACGCCATCGTCATGATCGGTGAGATCGGCGGTAGCGCTGAAGAGGCGGCCGCGGACTACATCAAGGCCCACGTGAAGAAGCCGATGGTCGGCTTCATCGCTGGCCAAACCGCTCCTCCTGGCAAACGCATGGGGCACGCGGGGGCGATCATCGCGGGCGGCAAAGGCACCGCCAAAGAGAAGGTGGCTGCCCTCGAGGCCGCTGGGGTCGTGATGTGCGACAGCCCGGCACGCATCGGTGCTGCCATGGAAGAGGCTTTGCGCGAGGCGGGCTTGCTCGCAGCGACCATGGGCTAGGGATTGCCCACCCCTGAGTTTCAGACAGGCAAGAATTTCAAGCAAGGAAGGCCCCTCGGGACCTTCCTTGCTTCGTTCCCGGGCTGGATGTCAGCTTTTTCAAGCCCCATACCGAAGGAGATTGAATAGGAAGCGGACGCTTGCGATCTGCGTCTCGCATCCCGGTGTGCTAGCCTGCACACTGCTCCTCACCTGACCATGGAAGCTCCCACCCCCAACACTCGCCGTCCCAGCCCGGAGGCGATTGAACTTTTCTGCAAGTATCTGCGGCACCTGGAGATCCGGCCGGACGCCGACTTCGACGAGTTCAAGCGTGAGCACGAGAATCAGGCGACGGACCTGGCGCTGCTCTTGGATCAGTACGAGCGAGTGACCGCCATTCTCGAACGGCTGTCGCCCAGCGCTTCGTTCTCCGCACGCCTGCGGGAGCACTACGGGGATACGATCGATCCGGAGATCTCGCTGGATGGCAAGGCCCCCCGCGAACGCTCGGCATCGACGGGGACCTCCAAGTCTTCTGGAAGAGTGCTTTCGAGGCTGACCGCGCAACACCCCTCGACCAGCCGTTACGAGACGCGACTGGAGCTAGCGCGCGGTGGCATGGGGGCCATCATGGAAGTGTGGGACCGCGAGTTGCGTCGCACCTTGGCCATGAAAGTGGTGCTCGGAGGCCAAGCGGTTCAAGGCAGCAGTCAGTCGACGGAAGAGAAAGCGGAACGACGGCTCTCACGGTTCTTGGAGGAGGCTCAGATCACGGGGCAACTCGACCACCCCGGAATCGTACCCGTGCACGACATTGGCATCGATGACGCGGGGCGTGTGTACTTCACCATGCAACTCGTGGACGGCCACGATTTGCGAAAGGTGTTCGAGTTCGCTCGAGCGGAAGCGGACGGCTGGTCCTTGAATCGGGTCGTCTCGGTCTTTGTGCGTGTTTGCGAGGCCATGGCCTACGCCCACTCCAAGGGTGTCGTGCACCGTGACTTGAAGCCCGCCAACATCATGGTGGGAGCCTTCGGTGAGGCCTTCGTCATGGATTGGGGCCTCGCCAAGGTGCTCGACCGGGTCGAGGAAGTCAGCGAGCCGAAAGAGAACACCAAGCCCCGCAAGACCGAGACACACTTTCGCATTCGAACCGATCGCAGCGACAGCGACTCGGACGAAGCCGGGGCCTTGCGCACCCTCGACGGGGACGTCGTGGGCACGCCCGCTTACATGGCGCCCGAACAGGCACGTGGCAAGCTAAGTGAGGTCGGCCAGCACTCGGACATTTATTCCATGGGGGCCATGCTGTATCACTTGATCGCGGGCCAAGCTCCCTACGAGCCGCTGGGGGATAAGGTGCCAGCGCACGTCGTTCTCGAGGCGGTTCGAAAGGCGCCCCCCTGGCCGTTGCGGCGCATGCAAGAAGACGTGGACGGGGAGCTTGCGGCCATTTGTGAGAAGGCCATGTCGCGGGAAATCCCCAAACGTTATCCGAGCATGATGGAATTGGGCGAGGACCTGCGCGCCTGGGTCGAGGGTCGCGGGGTCAAGGCCTACACCAGCGGCAGCATGTATGAGCTGCGCAAATGGGTGGGGCGCAATACACTGCTGGCTTTTGCCCTCAGTACCTTGCCGCTTGTGATTGTGACCAGCTTGGCGATCGTCTTTGTCCAGCAACGCAACAACGTCGAGCGCCTGACGGATGAGAAGGCCAATACCTTGGCCATGAGCCAAGAGGCACAGCAGAAGTCCGAGGAGGCCACGGCCAGCGCGCAAGCTGCCCGCGATAGTGAGGCCAGCATGCGCCGTGAGAAAATTCGTGCGGATGAAGCCTTGGTCACCGCGCGTAGGGAGGAAGCTCGCGCGGACGGCGCGGCGGCCACCGCGCAGAGCCAGAGCGATCTGGCCATGGCCGCCCGGCAGCGCGCGGAATTCGTCGCCTATCGATCCCTCGTCACTTCGGCTGCCCACAGCTTGCAGCTCAACGACGCCACCGCCGCCAACGACAACCTGCGGGCCTGCGAGTACGTCCTGCGGGGTTGGGAGTGGGAACACGTGAAGCTCGGTTTGGACTTCAGCGTCGGTACCCCTTTTGCGGTGGGGAGTGGCGTGACGGATGTGTCCGTCAATGAGCAAGGCACCACGCTGCTGACCTTCGGCTGGGCGATCAACCCCAAGCTTTGGGACTTGACCAGCATGAAGGCGCGCTCGGGCACGATTCTTCACATGGGTAACTTGGGATTTGGACCCCAGGACCGGCTCGACTTCTTGCGCTGCACGATCTCGCCCACGAAGGACTGGTTTGCGGTCACGGAGCCGTCTCTAAACGCTTACACGATGTACAACTCCATCACTCAGGAGGAGTTGTACAAGTTCCAGGGTCACGCAGAGCCGGTGACACGTGTGCGTTTCAGCCACGACGGATCTCTTGTGGCGTCGTCCTCAGAGGATGGCAGGGCTTACCTGGTGACGAGCTTCAACGGGC
>JBLIMI010000254.1:0-5932 GCA_047638655.1 Minisyncoccia bacterium
AGCGTGGCATCGGGCCCCAAGCACTCGCCAGGTTGAGTGGCTTGACCTGCAGCATGTCGCGCAGCTCCTGCTTGATCTGCCAGGTGGCGCCTTCCTTTTGGAAGTACTTGATCATCAACTTGGCGGGCATGCCCCGGTTGACTTCGAGTTGGCTGTAGATTCCCTTGCGGGTGCGCTCGAGCATCAGCGGGGAGATGTCCGTGGTCTGGAAGTTGACCTTCCAATCGCGCAATTGGGGGAAGTGTTCTTTCAGCAAGATGCAGACGCTGTAAGGCTCCTGGCCGCTGGAGGAGGCTGCACACCAGATGTTGAGGGTCTTCTCCTTGGCCTTGCGCTCGATCAAGTCGGGCAAGATTTCCTCGGTCAGCGTTTCAAAGGGGTGCCGATCCCGAAAGAACAGGGTCTCGTTCGTGGTCATCGCATCGACGATGTCCTCGATGAGCTTGCTATCTCGCTTCGTTCTCAATTCCCTGACGAGTGAGCCGATCGAGTCGAACTCGAGGGCCCTGGCGACGGGGGTCAGTCTCGACTCGACGAGGTACTCCTTGCCAATTTCGAGCACAATGGCCGACTTCTCGCGGACTAGATCGCTGACGAACTTGAAGTCCTCGGGGGACAATTTACTTGCTGTAGGCATCAGGCGGACTTGGCTTGCCATCCGGCGCTTTGACCGGCGTTGGAAACTCGGCAATTGATTTTATTGGCGATCTTATTCAGCGGAAGTTCCGTATGTGGAACCCCCGAGTTGGCGACGGCCCCGGGCATGCCCCAGACCACAGACGTTTCTTCACTTTGAATGAGGACTGATCCTCCTGCTCGTTCGATGGTCTCACACCCTCGAGCACCATCACTGCCCATGCCTGTCAATACGACGGCCAAGGTGTTCCCGCCGTAGACTTTGGCGACGCTGTTGAAGAGCACGTCGACCGCAGGGCGGCATGAATTGATCTTCTCATTTTGGTCGAGGGTGATCCGGTTCTCGCCCAACTTCCTGGTGACGCTCATGTGGTAGTTGCCGGGGGCGAGATAGATCTTGCCCGCTTGCACCAATTCCCCGCCCGATGCCTCGACGACCTCAAGCGCGGTGTTGGCGTCAAGCCGTTCAGCAAGCAAGCGGGTGAAGGTGGGGGGCATGTGCTGAACGATGAGGATTGGCACTGGTAGATCACCGTCGATGAACGGAATTATCTGTGCCAAGGCGCTCGGGCCGCCGGTTGAGACGCCGATGGCAACGACGTCAATGTGGCCTTTTTGGAGTTCGGCGCCTCTGACGGTTCTCTCTGGCGTGCGCTGAGCTTTGTCGTTGGAGCTGCACAGTGCCCGAACCTTGGGAAGCAGGTCGTGCCTCAGTTGATCGAGAGGAAAGCCGTCGATGGTTCGGCCTTCAGGCTTGGTCACGTAGTCCGAAGCGCCTGCAGCCAGTGCTTCCAAGGTGACCGATGCGCCGTCCTCCGTGTGAGAAGAGTACATGATCACCGGGAGGTGAGGATAACTGGCGCGAATTTGGCGCAGTGCTTCCAGGCCACCCATTCCGGGCATTTCAATGTCGAGTGTGACCAAGTCCGGCTTGCTCAAAGGAATTTTCATGAGTGCGCTTTCGCCATCGCAAGAGAGTCCGGCAATCTCGATGTCGGATTCCTTTTCTAGCACGGTGCGCAGCAACTTGCGGCTGATGACATCGTCATCAACGATCAGGATTTTGATGGTATCTCCCACGTCTAGCCTTCCGTGCGGATGCCCAAGATGCCGAGTTTCTCTAGCACTGCATCTCGGGTGAAGGGCTTCATTAGATACTCATCTGCGCCAGCTTCGATGGCGGCAATGACCCGCTGCATCTCGGCTTCGGTAGTGACCATCATCAGTTTGGTCGAGTCGAACACCGGGCTGGATCGGACTTCCTTGACGAAATCGAACCCATTCATGTTGGGCATGTTCCAGTCCACCAGGGCTAAAACGATGTCATCCACCGAGTTCATCTGCTCGAGGGCTTCCACACCATCCCCAGCTTCAAAGACATTAAATCCAAGGTTCTTTAGAATCCCTTTCAGGATAGTTCTCATGGCCTTGGAGTCATCAATAACGAGTGCGTTCATGGGGAGCAGCGTGTGGAAATCGAATTTGGGGATGTGCGCTGAGCGCTGTTCAACTCATCGGATGTGGGTGACCGAAAGTTGATCGCAAGGAACGGAATTGGGTGAGGTCAGAGCTTCGTCGTGACCACGCAAGTGGGTTACTTGGGAGTGTCTTCCCGCTTCTTGCGTGAGTTGGGCTCCACCACGCGAATGGCCGCGTGAGGGTCCAGCAAGAGCAGAAGTTGGTTCTCCATCTTGAAGACGTTTGTAACGTACTTGCGCGCCGACTCCGGAAGGGTGCCGGGAGGAGGTTCGATCAGGCTGGGATCGATGTCGACCACGTCGCCAATCTCATCCACAAGCAAGCTGGCCATGCAATCATCGGCTCGGATGACCACGTTCATGGGGAGCTTCTCGGGGTCAGAAGGCTCGATACCGAGCTGCCTGCGTAAGTCGATCGCCGTGACGATTTTGCCACGCAGATTGATCAGTCCCTCGACTCCTGCGGGGGCCATCGGGACAGCGGTCATTTCCTGGTAGCGAATGACCTCCTGGACGACGCGAACGTCGACTCCGAGGAAGAGATTACCGACGTGGAAAGTGCAGAGTTGTTGGACCTCTGCTGATGTTGCGTTTTCCATGATGCTTGTGTGGCTCTAGGCCGCGGCGGTGGTTGCGAAAGTGCTTTGGGTGATCTCGGGGACGGCCATATGGATGACGCCTGGTGCATCCAGGAGTTCCGTAATCAGGCCCGCGAGCACGGCTGATCCAGCGACACCAGGGGAGGTGTTGTTGTTCTTGATCTCGATTTTCTCGTCAATGATGTCCTCGATCTTGTCGACCGCAAAGCCAACACTGCGGCCTTCGTGCTGGTACACGATGACTTGCAAGACTTCGGACTTCTTGACTTCAGAGACGCCGAAGAATTCTCCCAGGTCGACGATCGGCATGATCTCGCCGCGGTACTGAACCACGGGTTTGCCGCTGGCCATTTCGATGTCCTCTTGCCGGATCTCCTCGAGTCTCGCCACGGTGGAAAGCGGGATGGACATCCGGGTGGTTTCGCCGAGGGTGAAGAGCAGCATGGCTTGGCTGTCATCCGACAACTCATCGTTTTGGAAGTCTCCTGCACCACGATCCAAGCGGTCATTGCCCGTGGAGATGTTTCCGTGACGGGCTAGACCAGTGGCATCGAGAATCAGTGCGACGCAACCGTCGCCCATGATGGTGGCGCCTGCATAGACATCCAGCTCTTTGAGTTGCTTGTCCAGGGGCTTGACGACGATCTCTTCCGTATCGCTGATCGAGTCGACGATCAGGCCGAAGGGGTGCCCTTCGGCGCTCAGAACGACGATGTTGATCGCTTGATCATCGTCCGGGCCCTTCTCTGTCTTGGGCATGCCCAAGGTTTCGTTCAGGTAAACCAGCGGCAACAGCGTCCCCCTCAATCGATAGACCGGGGTTCCGTGGATGAACTCCACGCGGCTCTCGCCGTCTTCTTGTTCTAGTCGCACAAGCTCCAGCAGATTGACTTGCGGGATGGCGAAGCGCTGTCCACCGTTATTGATGGTCAAGGCGGGGATGATCGCGAGTGTCAGCGGGATCTTGATGCGCAGGGTCGTGCCCACGCCTTCCACACTGGAGATGTCGACGCTGCCGCCGATGTTCTCGATGTTCGTGCGCACCACGTCCATGCCCACACCGCGTCCGGAGACGTTTGTGACTTTGGCGGCGGTGGAGAAGCCAGGGGCAAAGATCATGTTGATCGCATCACGGTCCGAGATGCTGCGCACTTGCTCAGCACTCAGGATGCCTTTCTGCATGGCCTTGGCCTTGAGCTTGTTGACGGAGATGCCGGCACCATCGTCAATGATTTCGATGTTGACTTGGCCGCCCTCGTGGAACGCTCTCAACTTCAGCACGCCCTCGCGCGGTTTGCCTGCCGCTTCACGCTCATCGGGACCTTCGATTCCGTGGTCGACCGAGTTGCGGACGATGTGGGTCAGCGGATCCTTGACCGCCTCGAGGATGGTCTTGTCGAGTTCCGTGTCCTTGCCCTCCATTTCGAGCCGGATTTCTTTACCGCAGGCCTTGGCGAGGTCACGGGTAATGCGCGGGTACTTGCTCCAAATCGTCCCGATGGCTTGCATGCGCGTCTTCATCACGCCTTCTTGCAGTTCGGTGGTGATCATGTTCAGGCGCTGCGTGCTTGCCTGGAAAGCGGTGTCTTCTTCTTGCGAACCAAACTGAAGGATTTGGTTGCGCGCAAGAACCAACTCACCGACCAGGTTCATGATCAAGTCAAGCTGGGATACATCCACCCGGATCTTGCTGCTGGCGACGTCCGACGACTTGGCCGGGCCGCTCTCACCATCCGCAGAGCCGGAGCTGGCGCTAATGCTTGCGGACTGCGCTTGGGAGCCTTTGGTCACGGTCGGAGTTACTTCTGCACTTGCCATTTCATCCTCGTCTTCGTCATGGTCTTCGTCGAAGCCATCGGCTGCTATGACCGCGGCTACTTGTTCTTCTGAGCTTTCGCTCTCGGTTGCTTTGTTCTGTTCGGAGGCCCCGGGACCCTGGAGGAGTTTGTCCATGACGGCAATCAACTCGGCGTAATCCTTATCTCCATCGTTTCCATCGGACTCGATGACTGCCAGCATCTCCCGTACTGCGTCCACCAAGTGGAGGAGGGAATCCGTGATGGCCTCGGAGAGGTCCATGGTTCCTTCGCGCAATTTGCCGAGCAGGTTTTCGCCTACGTGGGCCACGGACTCGAGGTGAGAGTACCCCAAGAATCCACAGGTGCCCTTGATGGTGTGGATCGTTCGGAAAATGCTCCCGAGGATGTCTTCATCCTTCGGGTGCTCTTCCAGTTTTAGGAGGTCGTTGTCGAGGCGATCGAGGTTTTCATGGCTCTCGATCAGGAACTCGTTGATGGCGTCTTGCATGTCCGACATGGGGTGCTCCGCGGGTGGTGCATGTGGGGACGAATGGACGTCGCACAGATCTGTTGCGACCTCTCTTTCTCGACTCATGAAGGGATGGCGCTTGAGTTGCGGATCACGCTCTCAAAAGAAATCACCCAATTGACTCGGGGGCGGGCGAGTCAGTGACAGAGTTCCGCGAAGTTGCGAAAGATGATCGCTCCAAGGTCCCGCCCATCGATCCGCTCGGCCATCAATTCCGCCACGCCTTGCTCAAGTCCGCGATGCCTGGAAGCGTTGCTGCGCACCAGGGTTTCGCTCTCCAGGGGGTCCATTTCAGGGTGAAACTGCAATCCCCAGGTGCGCTGGCCTCGAACCTGGAAGCCCTGTACAGCACAGTCCTGCGAGGAGGCGAACACCTCCAAGCCCTCTGTGTCGGGCGAGACCTCATCGAAGTGCGAGACGAAACACGTGAAGCTCTTGTCCAGGCCCGCAAGGATTGGGGTGGCTCTCCCAACTTCAATCTTGTTCCATCCCAACTCACCCCTCGGGGCTGTGCGAACCGCCCCGGGACCGCCGATCGCGGCGGCGATGGCTTGGTGCCCAAAGCAAATTCCGAGCAGCGGGACTTCGAGTTGCTGAGCTCTATGCACAAGCTCAAAAAGCCCTTCCATCCAGGGTTCGGGATCTGGAATGTTGGCCCTGGACCCCGTGATCAAGATTCCCCGGTAGCCACTCAGGTCGACGGGGGCCGGTTCTCGTACGAGCCGCACTGTGGTGGACGGTGCGCCCTCGAGCAGAGCGCGGAAATTGGGGGCAGCGCCAATCTCGTCGTAGTAGCAGTCGAGGATCAGGAAGGGGAGTTGGCTCATCGTGGGCTTCCCATGCTACAGCTTGGAAGTGGGCCGTGCCCTATCCATGCCCGGCCCAATTCGT
>JBLIMI010000255.1:0-5924 GCA_047638655.1 Minisyncoccia bacterium
GAGCCTTGACGACAAGTTTCAAGCGACTCCCGAAGATGTGCACTTCGGCGCCGTCCGGACCAGGAGCTCCCGCTTGACGGGTGTCCTCCACGTCCGTCACGAACAGTATATCGTGCTCTTCCTCTTCCCGTTTCCCCGTGTGCGGTTGAGCCCCCGTGTGCGGTTGAGCCCCACTGCCTGATTGAACAGCCACGCCTGATTGAACAGCCACGCCTGATTGAACAGCCACGCCTGATTGAACATCCACGCCTGATTGAACCTCGCTGCCCGATTGTGCCTCAGCGCCCAATTGAACATTGCCCACGGTCTCGCGCACTTGGATGACCTGAGAAACCGCCAGCCCGGAAAAAATCCCGAGGGCGAAGACAGTCACGCCAGCGCGCAACCAGCGTCGCTGGTCTTGGCGCGGAGTGCCGCAAGCTCTTGAAGGGTGGATGCGCAACATTTGAATGGACTGCCTAGCGAACGCCGCGGCGCAGCATGGATCGATGGAAGATAACGCGTCCTGGAGCCACCATGACTGGACGCATCAGGCTGGAGCCGCCGAGGGGCACACCCCCGGTTGAATCGCTCACCGTGCGAACCCCTTGGTTGGGAAAAGCACTGGAGGGTTGGGACACTTCGCCCTGGAACAGGCGCGCGTCGGAAGCGAAGGAGTTCAGCGGGTCGATCGCTTCGAGCATACCGGCGCGCTTGACGGGCAGAGTCTCTGAAGTCGTTGTCGAAGAGGCGCCACGAGCGCCGCCAGAACCCTGTCCATTCTCGACCAGGGTCGGCTCGAAGGGGCCAGCGGGATTCTGGAAAGACGCGGGGTCCGAAAACCAGCGTCCGGCCACGGAACCCAGCAACATCAAAGCCGCGGCCGCTGCCATGGAGGGCAGGAAACGCAGCAACCTGCCGCGGGCCGGAGCCGTTGTGGGCGCCAAAGCGCTCTCATTCGTGGCTCCATGGACCAGTCCTTCCGCCAGCAGACTCTGGCGCAAGTCAGGCCAAACCGAGGGAGTCGGGATGGAGGCCGTTTGTTCGAGGTGCTCCGTCAGCAGAGCGCGAGCGTCGACGGCGCGGCCTAGCACCACTCCGCAAGCGTCACAATTCCCCAGGTGTTCCGCCACCCATTCGCGGCCCGGCGACTCGAGGTCGCCTCCCACGAACAGGGGCAGTTCAGCCTGGACTTCGTTGCAATTCATACTCATCGGTTCACTCACTGGGCCCTGTCTTCTTGGGCCCTGTCTTCTTGGGCCCGCCTAGATGGGGCTCGTCTGGATTGGAAAAATCTCTCGAACTCTGCTTCTTGTCTTCAGGGATGACGCGCTTCGCTTCAAGCTGCTCCTTCCCACGGCTGTCTTCTACGGACGGGAACTCCGAAGCGTTAGAGCTTCCGGAAGTTCCTTGTTCAGTTTGGCGGCGTTCCCACTCTTCTTGGAACAACTTGCGGCCGCGGTGCAAACGCCAACGAACAGTAACGTGGGTAGCGCCCACGATGTCGGCGATTTCGTTGCAAGGCAGCCCTTCCAGTTCCCGCAGCACCAGCGCCGATTGGAAGTGTGGCGCCAGAGCTTCCAGGCAAGCCTGCACTTCGTTGACGGTTTCCTCCCGCTCCATCTCTGCGGCGGGATCCTCAGCACTCTCGTCGAGGAGGTCGGGATCGGCCTCGTCCTCGTCGCTACCGGTGGTCGAATAAATCACGCGCCGCTTGCGCAAGTGATCGATGGCCAGGTTGGTGACGATGCGGTAGAGCCAGGTGCTGAAGGCGTGCGAAAAATCGAAACGCTCCAGGTTGCGAAAGACGCGCATGAAGCCTTCCTGGACCAGATCGTGAGCATCCTCATCACTGGGGACCAGGTTGCGGGCCACGCGCCACGCGCGCCGCTCGTAGCGCTTGACCAAATCAGAAAAGCCAGTCTCATCCCCCGCCAAAGCCAGCCGCATGGACGCGTGGTCCTGCACCCGGGGATCCGGGGCTGTGCTGGCGCTGGTCCCTGCGGACACGGGCGGGGTGGCTTCTTGGGCAGCTTGCGCGCTCATCTCTTGGTCTGCGGTTTCTGAGGGGCTCTCGTCCATGGGGAGTCGTCGGTCGTAGGTCAGGAATCTCGTTCCAGCGAACCCTTGCGAGCCGGCGCCATGACCCCCATCAGGGCTCATTACGGGGGCCATCGAAAGGAGTTGGCAAGAAAGAGGAGTTCCTGGGCTCCCCACTGCTTTCATGTTCGCCCGTGGGCCTGACCAGCCCAAGGAATTGTTTGGCGGTTCTTTCACCTGCTGGGAATGACGGTAGTTTCTCCCCATGCAAGGTCAACCCGAGAATGGGTCCGAGAAGCGCCTGGCGCCCCTATGGGGGCTCCTGGGGCTCTTTTTAGCCCTCTTGCCGGCCCTGCTGCGGGGGGGACTGGCCCTCGACGACCAGGAACTGCTCTTCGCCAACCCAGCCACCGGTGGTGCGCTTCCGATCTGGGAGGTTTTTACCCGTGACTACTTCCACCACTTGGGGGATTCCGGTCAATGGCGCCCCATGGCCACGCTCTCGCTGCGCTTGGACCGCTGGCTCTTTGGGGGTTGGATCCCGGGTTACCACCTCAGCAATGGCCTGCTGCAGGTGGCTGTGGTGGGGTGCGCTTACGGACTCGGACGGGGCGCTGGCTTGGGGCGCCGGGCGCTTTGCTTGGGGCTTGTGATCTTCGCGCTGCACCCGGCCCTCGCGGACTCGGTGGTTTGGATTGCCGGGCGCACCTCGATGCTCTCCGCGCTCTTCCCCCTGGCCGGTGCCTGGATGAGCTTGCATTGGCTTCGCGCAAAGGCCCCCACGGGGTGGCTACCGAACTGGCGCCATCTGCCTGCGGCTCTCGGACTGCTGCTGGGCCTCTTGGCAAAGGAGGACGCGCTGATCTTCTGCGCCATGCTTCCGCTGATCGGTGGCCGCCTCTCAAGGAACGCTGGCTGGAGCCTACTGGGCACGGCGCTACTGACGCTGGGCGTCTACCTGATCGGACGACACTTGGCCCTCGGATGCGCACTGCCCCAGGCGATCTCCCCCGCCCTCGGAAACCGCACGCTACTGGAACGCTTGCCCGTGGGAGGAGCCATCTGGTTGGAGAGCTTGAGGTTAGCCGTGCTTCCAACGGACTTCCCGCCCCAGTACCGCGAGTGGTTCTTGTTCGAACGCGTTTCCTGGTGGCGCAGCCCCCTGATGGGTTGGCTACTCTTCTTCGCGCCGCTGGCGGTCGTGCTTGCCAAACGCCGACTCAGCGTTGCCTCGAGCGCCGTATTGCTAGCGGTCTTCGCTTTGCTTCCCGTCACTCAACTGGTCCCCTTGGGAGAGATTTTCGCGCCGCGTTTTCTCTACCTCCCCTTGCTGTTTCTCAGCGTTCCAGTCGGGCTAGGGCTCGCGAGTTGGTTGCCATCAGGACAGACAAACAAGGCCCTTCTGGGGCTGGCACTCGTGCTCTCCTGCGCGTTGCATTGGAGAGCCGAAGTCTATTCCGGGAAGCAGGCCTGGCTCGATGCAATGTTGCAGCAACAGCCCGCTGATGTGCCTGCACTGAACTCACTGGGATTGCATTTGGAAGAACAAGGGCAAGCCCAAGACGCCATCCAACTCTGGCTTCAAGCGACGCGGCTCGATCCAAAGTACAGTCGCCCGTGGTCCAATCTGGGACGTGTTCAAATGGCCCAGGGAGACCTGGACGGAGCCGAAGAGAGCCTACGCATGGCCTTGCGTGCCGGACCCAAGAATCCCGTTCCGCGAGTCAATCTCGCGACCCTCTTGACGCGCCAAGGAGAACACGCGCAAGCCGTCGAACTCTACCGCGAGGCCACTCGCCTGAGCCCTGGCCTGGGCGCAGCTTGGCGTGGATTGGGGCTGGCGCTCGTGAAGCTGGGCCAGCTGGACGCGGCCCGCTCCTCTCTCGAAAAAGCGCTTCAACTCGACCCCGGGGACGCTCTTGCCAAGGAACAATGGCGTAGGATATCGCCACCCCAACAAACACATGATTGACCCCCTTATCTGGCTCCGGCGGCGCTCTTCGCAGTGGCTCCCCGTGACCTCTAGTTTGCTCTTGCTCGGTTCCTGTGGAGACAGCGCGGCTCCCGGCCCCGATACCCAGCAGTCCCTCTTTCGACGAGAACTCTGCGCGTCCTGCCACGGACACAAACGGGAAGGCTCCTGGATGGGACCACCTCTGACTGGCCTCGCGGAGCACTGGCAGGCGGCAGACTTGGCCGAGTTCATTCGCGACCCCGTGCCCTTCACCGATGACGATCCGCGTCTGAATGAACTCTCTCGCAAATTCAGGACCCCTATGGCCCCGCACAAAGTCATGGGGCTTGCGGATCGCTTGCGGCTCGCCGAATGGTTGCTGGAAACGCCCTGAGCGCGCTGGAATCTCCCGGGATGGACGGGCCGTGTTAGAGTTGAGCCGATCCCCTCGTTCTTCCGACACCCAACGAATTCTATGCACCGCTTTTCCTTCGCGACCCTGCTGCTCTTGACGGGCCTTGCTGCCCCCGCCTTTGCCCAGTCCGCCGACTACAGTTTCCAAATCAACTCGGTCGCGACCCAATTCACTTGGAGTGGCACGACGTCGATCGGAGACATCGACGAGCAACCCGCCGACTTTACCCTGATCGGCACGACGCTATTGACCTTGCAAGGCGGCGGCAGCCCCGTTGGCATGGGTGCCTTCTCAGGAGGAGACGCCTTGATCTCGCCCAACATCACGGGAGAGATTCCTAATCCGTTTCCGTTCTTGCCGCCCCTGGCCTCGGTGCAGTTGATCGACGCTCACATCCAAATGTCGTCCCCCACCTTTAGCGTGCAAGCGAACGGTGACTTCATGGCCATGATCACCATGACCATTTTGCAGGGCACCTTGATCGTCGATGACATCAACGGGGGCCACACGGTGAACAACCTGGCGGGCACCCAGTCCTCCCCCACAGCGACCAGCGGCAGCTTGACCTGGAGTGGCAACGACTACGACCTCAGCATGCCGGTCAACTCGGTCTTCAATTTCGACGATCCCGGCTCTGGCATCACCGGCTCCATCACCCTGGTGGGTACTTTGATCGCGGACCACCAACCGCTCGCCCCGGCCGTTTATTGCGACAGCCTGCCGAATTCGAGCGGGCAAACTGGCGGCCTCGTTTTCACTGGTGAGCCCAGCTTAGGTGCCGGCAACCCGACGATCAGCGCCTCCGCCTTGCCCCTCAACACCTTCGGCATCTTCTTCTACGGGCCCTCACAATTGGCGGCTCCCTTCGGCAATGGAGTGCGCTGCGTGGGCGGCTCCCTGCAGCGCTTGGCCCCGGTCAACACGGGCGCCCTCGGCTTGGTGACACAACTGATTGACAACAACGGATTACCCCTCACCGGACAAGTGAGTGTCGGCGACCAGCGTAACTTTCAGTTCTGGTTTCGAGACGTTCCCGCGGGCGCTTCACTGTTCAATTTGACCGATGGAATGGCGGTGACCTACGCTCCCTAACGGCGCCCGCCCTCATCTGTGTGAACGCCCCGGAGATTCCCAATTCCGGGGCGTTTTACTGTAGATCTGTGGCCCGCGAAGCGAAAGTGAGGACCCGTGACCATGCTGTGACAGGTGGCTGTCGAATTGAACCATAATGGAGGGTGAAGGCTCGCTACAGGGAGCATTCCGCTGCCGGCGATGACCCCTCAAGGCAAACGCATGGAACGCATTGGAATCGTGGGACTGAGTTGGCGCCGGGGAGGACCGGAGTTGCTCGCCCGCTATACCCTGACCCGCGAAGGACGTGAGCAAGAGGTGGCGCGGCTCGCCCAGCACATCGGCGCGGACGAACTCGTCTACCTCGCCACTTGCAACCGCATAGAAATCACCTTCGCCCTGGGCGAGGGCAAGAGCGTCAGTGAAGTGCGTGAGCGCGTGCACGGCTTCTTCAATGACGAAGCC
>JBLIMI010000256.1:0-5892 GCA_047638655.1 Minisyncoccia bacterium
GTGCTTGATTCAGCGCGCTCTGCCGTGGTGCAGCAGGCCGGCAATCGACTCTGGAGCGCGGCGGCGATCTTGGCCGAACTCCTGGGTTAGTTTTAACTAGAGCTGGCTAGATCTCTTCGCCTTTGAGCTCTATCTCGATCTCTTGCTTGGCCGCGCCATTGGGCGGCTCGTCGAGGCCCATGCTCTCGAAGACCTGGGCGATGTTGATCGGGCTGCGCATCATGTCGGCCGCATCCGGCTTGTCGATGGGCCGCATCAGGTGGTCCGGATTCGCGGACTGGTAGCGCTGTGATAGTTCGCGGATAACGCTCCGTGAAGCTTCCGTTGCCGCGCCCAATTGCTCGAAGTGGTTGGTCACTTTGCGCAATTGCTTGAGTTGGGAGTCGAGTTCGATCAACTGCCCTTTCAGTTCTGTCCGGCGCTCGCCCAATCGGCTGGCCAGGGACTTCGTCACGGCCTGCGCGTAGTCGTTGAAAATACGTTGGGTAAGGGCCTGCAGGATCTCGGGGAAACGCGTCTCTTGGTAACTCGCCAGGCTGGCTTGCATGACTTTGCGAGCTTCGTCTCCCAGGCGCTTGGCCTTGAGTTCAGCGGGGACGCGCAGCGTGGGGTTGCTCGGCGCGCCAAAGAGGCGTTGCTTGCGCTTGGCTTGGGAACGCAAGAGGATCCAATCAAAGAGCGATCTTTTGACCGGAATGTCAGCGGCGCCGAACGGCATGTCGCCGCCAGCGATGCCAGCCACTGGATCGAGGTGATCCAAGCCACCGCGTCCAAATTCAGCAAATTGCAGACCGATGGTGAACAGGTCGCGCGCCACTTCGTGGGGTAAGCTTACGCCTGAGGCTCCCGATGCGACGTCTTCCGTGAGGCGTTCGTGCACGGTCAGAGCGAGGTGTCGCTGGGACGACTCGATCAAGGGTTGCAGGTCGCCGTGGATAAGGGACTTGAGGCTGGCGTCCGACTGGAACCAACGGTCGAGCTTCTCGGCGATGACGTGGGTGCTGTTTTCGCGCACCGCGCGGGACTCCTGCTGCCCCAATGCTTGAAGGTCTTGCTGGAGCGAGTGCAGGGCATTGTTCCAGTCGTAGGTGTCGAGGCGCTCCACGGCGTGCAGTTTCTCGTCGCAGACGCGGCGCTCCTCTTCAAGTTCTTCCATGGAAGCCTGAATCGTCTGCACCGTTTCATGCTCGCCGGCGTTTGACGTTTCCGTGAGCAGGGTCATGGCCCGCCGCAGGCTGTCACCCAGGAAAGCCACCAGGTAGTCCGTGCTGTTCAAGTACTCGGAGAGATCGGACATGAACGCGTCAAAGTCCGCTTGGCCACTGGTGGCCACACCTTCGGCGGCGTTGGCTTCATCACTGTCTTCGAGGGGCTCGGCGGGCACGCCCGCTCGGGTCAGTTTCCCTTTCGAGAGTCGCTTCGCCGCGGCATTCATGAGGTCCACGGGGTAGATGCGCAAGCGACCCTCGTCGGCTGCTGCCTTGAGCGGCGCGCTCATGGACAAGTTTTCGAACGCCTCCACAACGCGAATGGGATCCTCGCTCTCGAGGCTCGGCACCAAGCTGCCATCCGGCATCAAGTCCCTTTTAGTGCTGTCGAGGTTGACCACCAGGAAGATGCGGCTGAAGAGGTCGAGCAGTTTGGTGAACTCGCTGAAGACTTGTTCGAGAAACAAGTTGTCGGTCTTGACGACGAAGATCGCGCAGGCGGCCGCATTCTGGAAGTCCTTCGTCATGCGGTCGTAACCAAACTTCATGCGGCTGTAGAGGCCCGGAGTGTCCACCAGCACGGAACCGGATTGAGCGAGCTCTCCGGCGGGTACTTTGACATCCACCCGGCGGATGGCCTCGTCGAAGTGCCTTAGCGGGTCAAAGTCATCGCCGTCAGCTTCGACCTTGCGGATGCGGTCGGCCAAGTCGGTGTGGGCGCGCGCGACCTGCATGCGTAGGGCAGCCGGATCCTGAAAGACCTCTGTGTCTCCGTTGTAACGAGTCACGGTGAACTTGCGCTGATCTGAATCCGACACGTACACCATGCAGGGGTAGGCAGGCAGACTCGTGACTTCGCTGACGTAGGCGGCGCTCATGGCGTTCATCAGCGTGGACTTGCCGCTCTTTAGGGGACCGAAGATGAGCACGTACGCCTGTTGCTCCGCCACCTTGTCGGCCAGAACATGAAATTGATCCGCCACGTCCAGCAGCGTGGGCAGCACGGCTTTGGAAAAAGCGCTGTCCGGAGTTTCACCGAGGGTGTCAGTGGTGCGACGAAGAGGGTCGAGCAGCGGGCGGACAGCGGCGTCTAACTCTTCACAGAATTGACTGAGGAGCGTGCGCATGGCAGAGATGGCTTGTTGGAGGCCAGTTGGTCTGGATACCGAGTGCGCTCACAAGACGTGGATCTGGTCCGCGAACCCGGTGTGGAAAGATTGTTGGCGGCCGTGCATTGAGAGCGCGGCGCACCGGCGAGAACGATCAGGACCGCTTCAGGATACGCCCGGGTCGGGGGCGAAACCAACGGATTCCCCGCGGAAGAGAGGGAGCCCGCAAGCCCCTATACGGACGCGATAAAAGCGCTTTGGCTAGCGTCGCAGCGAAGACTGGGCTTCGTCTTCGGGGAAGAAAATCATGCCCAAGGCGCGAGAGATTCCGAATAGCACCTGGAAGTCTTGAGCGTCATCACCGACACCCACGCGGATGGCCAGGTCAACCGATGTAAAAGAGTCGAGCAGGAACGAAACACCACCCATGATGGTGGTCTCGTTGCGGTCGATTTCGGGCTCTGTAATGAAACCCACCTCGCCGAAGGCCGTGGTGCCAGAGTTGACTTCGCGCCGGGTCTGAATGGCGAGGGTATGTTCGTGATTGGAGGAAGGCTTGTAGGCCTCGCCGATGATGCCCAACTGGTAATACAGCGTCGTGTCGAATCCGTTGTACATCTGATTGGCCATCAAAGCGCCAAACCAATCCGTCTCGCCGCTGCCCAGGCCTTCCTTGGGTCGCCCGGTGGGCAACTTGGTCTGAACTTGAAATCCGTAGGCAGGGGAAAACATGTCCCGCTCCCGCATACGGTGGCGAATGCCGACAAAAGTGTCACCCCAACCTGAGCCATCCGGCTGCGTGTTGTTGTGGTCCACGCTGTAGTAGGGGGACGTGCCCACGAAGAATTCCGACTGAGGCCCAATGCCGTACTTCAGGAGGATCGGAACCTCGGATTCGTGACCCGTGACCACCGCTGCGCCGCCCTCCACGGAGAGAACTTTGTCTTCCGTGGTGTGAGTGTCCCTGGAGATAAAAGGCCGCTGGGCGTGGACCCGGGCACCCTTCGGCCCCGAGGCGCCACAGGAGGCGAGGGTCAGGAGGAGCAGGGAGGCGGTGACTTGGACGCGGATGGAGGACTTGGGTTGCATGTCCAAAGATTAACGGTCGAGATGTGGAAATCCAGCCTGGAGAGTGGTCCCTGACATCCGCATAGTGATGCGGGGCACTATTTTTACGCCTCACAGAGCGGGTTTGGACAATCCACCCACGGTGGCCCAGCCTGGGGTGCATTTTCGCAAAATAATTGGCATGATTATGCGACAGGCGGCGCCTTGGGGTCTATAAATATACCTGCCATGCAAGCCAATCATCGTCGAGACACCATTGAGGAAATCCTCATGGATCAGGAAGTCCAGAGCCAGGGGCAACTCGCTGAGTTGCTGCTCGCCAAGGGCATCGAAACAACCCAACCCATGCTCAGCCGGGACCTGCGAAGTCTCAAGGTGGCCAAGCGGGATGGGATCTACCAACTGTTCAATACCGAGCGCGTGACGCCCCTGGAGAATCTGGCGAGCCTGCTGCGGAGCGCCCTGGTGGCCGGTCCAAACCTCTGCATTGTGAATTGCGAGCCCGGGGCGGCGAGTGCGGTGGCACGGGCACTGGAGGCCGAGGAGTTGAGCGGAATTCTGGGGACCGTGGCCGGCGACGACTGCATCTTTGTGGCCGTCGAATCTAAAGTGGCAGGAGGCCAAGTTGTTGACTTGGTAGAACACACCATTGGAGAAGAACTATGAAGCGCGTTCTACTGGCGTACTCGGGTGGACTCGACACGTCGTTTCTCGTGGCCTGGTTGGTCCATCATGAAGGCTTTGATGTGCACGCGATCTGCGTGGACTGCGGCGGCTTCGATGAAGAGAGCCGCGCAGAGATTCAGAGTCGCGCGCTGCTCATGGGTGCGACCACGGCGCGCATGATCGATGGTCGCAAAGATCTACACGATTCCGTTTTGCGTTGGCTGATCGCCGGCAACGTCAGGCGCGGGGATGTGTACCCGCTCTCCGTTGGCGCGGAGCGCGGTGTGCAAGCGCAACTGCTGGCGGAACTCGCGCTGGAGGAGGGATTCGACGCCCTGGCGCACGGATGCACCGCGGCCGGAAACGACCAGGTTCGTTTCGAAGCGGCCTTGGCCGTGGTGGCTTCGGAACTGGAAGTGATGGCACCTGTACGCGACATGGGCATGGCGCGCGAGGCTCAAGTCGCGTGGCTCAAAGAGAAAGGTTTTCCGGTCCCGCCCAGCGGCGGGCGTTATTCGATGAATGCGGGGCTTTGGGGATTGACCATCGGCGGCGGTGAGATGCTCGACACGAACGAAGCCTTGCCCGAGGAGGCTTGGGTCTGGACACGTGGCGGCGTTGGCGAAGCCCACCTCAGCCTTAGATTCGAGGGAGGAGTGCCGTGCGCCTTCGACGGCAAAGTCATGGACCCCGTGGCCTTGATCGAGGCGCTCAATACCTTTGGAGGTGGTCTCGGTGTCGGTCGCGGTTACCACCTCGGCGACACGGTCCTGGGCATCAAAGGACGGATTGCCTTTGAGGCGCCAGCAGCGGAGATCTTGATCACCGCGCACCGCGAACTGGAGAAGCTGGTGCTCACGGAGGATCAACGCTTCTGGAAGGATCACTTGGGCGAGGTCTACGGCCGTCGTCTGCATCAAGGACTGCTGCACGATCCATTCATGCGAGATGTGGAAGCCTTCCTGGCCTCTTCTCAAGCGGTGGTCGAAGGCACCGTCCATATTCAACTCAGCGGTGGTCGCGTGATCGTGACCGGCGTGCAGTCGTCGCATTCCATGTTGGCCGCATCTGATGCGGCCTATGGTGAAAAGGCTGCCGCCGGTAGCGATCCCAGGGGGCCTGCCTTCCTGGGTCGCATCCTTGCAGAACCCGCCCGTCTATCAGCTGTCGCCAAGAAACTTGCCGCCCGGAGTCCCTCATGAGCCCCACACTGGATGCCGCTTTGCGGCGCGTACACCTCGACAAAATCTCTTCCGTCACGAAGCGCCTCGACCTGTCGCGGCACGCCGTGATCGGGAATGACATCCCGGCGCAGGCGGGGACCGTGATCGCTGCACGCGTGCTGAATTCCAAGACCGCCTACAACACCCTCGAGGATGTGCACGGACGCTTTGTGACCCTGCACCCTGGAGATGTAGTGGCCTGCGTGCTCGGCCGGCGTGACGCCCTCTATGGCTACTCCGGCTCCATCCCGAAGAAGGTGAAAGTTGGTGACGTACTCGACATTCTGAATCTCGGTGGAGTGGTAGGCACCGGCGCCTGCGCAGCCCCCGGAATTGGAGAGCCATTTCACGTGGAGGTCCTCGGGTCCGTCCTTGAGTTCCCGCATCTGAATCATCGCGTGGGCATCCCCGCTTGCGTCAAGCGCGGGGCCTTGCCTGCGATGGCTTTGCCGAAGACCGTGCCCCCGGTGGTGACCTTGCTCGGAACCTGTATGGATTCGGGCAAGACCACTGCGGCTGCGGTGATGATCGCTGAATTCACCCGGCGCGGGAGCCGAGTGGCGGCGGGCAAGTTGACTGGTGTCTCGCTACGTCGCGACATCCTCGCCATGCAAGATT
>JBLIMI010000257.1:0-5889 GCA_047638655.1 Minisyncoccia bacterium
CTCGGTGCTGCTGGGTGCACTTACCTCATGTCCTTGCCCGTGGGCGATGACATCATGCTCAACTACCAGTCCACATCGTTTCATGATGTACCCTCCGTTCGCGGCTTGCTAAACAAACGTCCGACGCCAGAGTTTGATGCCTGGCTACACCGCATGGGCATCATGGAAGGCGGAAGCCCCGGGAAGAATTTTGGCAAGCCCGAGGTCATTCGATGAGTGCAACCCATCAACTGATCGCTAAGTTGCGGCGGCGCCTCGGGGTGGATGAGCCTCTCGCCGCCCCGCTTCCAGCCTTGCCGCTCACGCCTCCTCCCAAACGGCTCTACGCCCGACAGCAAGAACTGGCGCCCTTTCAACGTGAAGCGGCGGCGCACACAACCGCGTTGGTTGGCATCGGCCACGTTGGCACTCGCTATGCAACCAACGTCGTGCTGCAGTTTCAGGCCGAGCTGGCGGTCGCTCACAACGCAGTTTCGTCAGAGTTAGCCGATGGGTGGCGCGAAGAACATGGATTGATGCCCCTAGACACGCTCGCGACGAACCATGAGCAGTACTTGCTGCGGCCGGATCTAGGCCGCCGTCTGAGCCCTGAGAGTCACGCCCTACTCGAAGGCGAAGCTCTTAAGGACATTGACATTCAGCCCATCCTCGCCGATGGATTGTCCGCCGTTGCCTGTATGCAATCTGGGTTGGAAGTCTTGGCGAAAATCCGCGCAGAGTGCGAACGCCGCGGCCTCTCCATTGGTAGCGCCATGTGTGCCCGCCATGCACGGGTTTGGCTTGAAGATGAAATCGGCCAAGCCGTGCGGGCTAAAGTGGCAATCATCATTCTTGGAGAACGCCCAGGGCTCGGAACGGGAGATGGACTGTCCGCTTACGTGGTCCATGAACCGAGGCTTGGCAAGACGGACGGCGACCGAAACATGATCTCCAACATTCATCGCCGAGGAATCTCCCCCGCCGCCGCCGCGACTCGCCTCGTCGAGCTCGCCAACGCCATGCTGCAACAAGGCACATCCGGTGTGGCTCTTGATCTGTCCCACCTCGGCACGCAATCCACGGACCAACTCTTGAGGCAGCCCCAGGTGCGCGAAGCGCTGGTGGAGGTCAAGCGATGATCCTCGAACCCATCCGGCCCAAGATCCTCTCCGTGCAGCGCATCCCTGATGCCCACGAAGCCCTGCTTCGCAGCTATGGTGCCGACCCGACAGTGCACCACTCTCTCGGGCTGGTCACTTGCGATCAAGATGACAGCACGTACGTCGCACTCGATGAAGCCACCAAACATTCACCAGTGGATGTCGTTTATGCACGCTCATTCTATGCGGGAGCTGCCCACTCCTCGGGTCCTCTCTCTGGTGAAATCTTGGGTGTGATCGCCGCGTCCGGACCTGAAGAAATCGAGGAGGGTCTGCGTGCGCTTGTGGGTTGCCTGGAACACGACGCCTGTTTCTACAGCGGCGATGAGAGGGGCGAAACCGCCCTCTTTCCCCACGTCATCACGTCACTCGGCGAGTACTTGTCGAAGGAAGCCGGGCTCAACCCGGGCGACCCCATGGCCTACCTGGTCGCTCCACCCATGGAAGGCACGCTCGGAATCGACAGGGCATTGAAAGAAGCCAACGTGCGTGCGGTGAAGATTTTTGGTCCGCCTACCGAGACCAATTACTGCGCTGCCTGGCTCACAGGGGCACTCGCGGAATGCGAGGCCGCGGCCAGCGCCTTCGCCGAAGCTGTTATCCAGGTCGCGCGCACCCCCCAATCCCGGCTTTCAGAGCTATCATGAGAGTGCCCGCCCGCGGCTAGCACGGCCCGAATCCCTTGAAGACCCTCCTTTTCACCCTCCTGCTTCACGGGCTGGCCATAGCCACAGCCAACGCTCAGGGAACAGTGGTGGAACGTTTCCCCAACGGCCCAATTCTGACGCCACAAATCATCGGTGAGCGCAGCGCCTTCAACCTGGATCGCGAATCAACGGAGGCACCCTTCATCAGTATTGCGGGACCTTCCTTGATACGTGTACCCGACTGGGTCGACCAACCGCTCGGCCGCTACTACCTGTACTTCGCGCACCACAAGGGCGCCCACATCCGGCTCGCCTACTCCGATCAACTGGAAGGCCCCTGGAATATCTACAACCCAGGCCTGGGAGTGTTGCGTTTGGCCGACATGGCCGACTTGATCGAGGACCACATCGCCTCACCCGATGTGCACGTGGATCAGGAGCATCAACAAATCAAGATGTACTTCCACGGCCCACGTAAGGACGTGGCTTTCGATCAACGAACGTGGCTGGCTACATCCGACGACGGGCTGCGGTTTCAACTACACACAGATGAATTGCTCGGAGAAGCCTACTTCCGCACATTTCGCTGGGGAGGCTTCGACTACACACCGGCGCGACTGGGACCCATTTACCGTTCCATCGATGGAGCCCATAACTTCGAACTCGGGCCCACACTGTTCGATTCCAACTTCAGGCACTTTGCCGTTCGCGTTCACAACAACCGCGGCTACTTCTTCTATAGCCGCAAGACCGAGAACCCGGAGCGCATTCGCCTGATCACTGTGGACCTGAGCGACGACTGGCAACAGTGGGCCATTTCGCCCTCTAGCGTCGTGCTAACGCCGACCGAGTCCTATGAAACGAGCCACGGGGCCAAGGTGCTAGACCCTTGCCTCTATGAGGAGGACGGGCAGAACTACTTGCTCTACAGCATCTCCGACGAACGGGGTATCGCGATCGCCAAGTTAGGCGTCACAGACTGGCAAGGACTCAATGTGAACGAGATTCGAGCCCGGTCCCTCGCTCCCTACCGAGTGGCGAACAGCCTCCTCAGCAGTGGTCAGAAGCCATTCCTGGACTCGGACATCACCATCCAACAGGTCCCGTCCGACGTCCAAGGGAGCTTACCGCTCCTGACGGCAATGGCTGATGTCCGTAGCAGCGGTCACGCCCGCTTTATGAGCTTCAGCGTCAGCCGACGGACTCGTGTTTGGGTGGCTCACGACGACCGTTTCGCGACTCGACCGGGGTGGCTTTTGAATTGGCAAACGGCCGGTAGCCAAGTCAACCTTGCCGATGGGCCTCAATCCTGGCCCATGACGCTCTTCTACAAGGACTTCGGCCCGGGTGAAATCAAGCTCGGTGGAAATGTAGCCGATGGGGCACCCCTCGCTCCCGGCCGTTCGATGTTCTGCGTTTTCCTGGCCCGGACTCCATGAACAATCGGTTGCCGACTGGGTCGCCGAACGACTGAACTCGGCGCAGAGCTACTCCATCCTCTGCCCACGCTCGAGGAAGCGCTGTGGCATCGGGAGGTTCGATCCGGAGTACTGAGTCGAGAACGACACGAGCTTCCATTCGCCCTGGTCCCGAACAAGCTGGAGGCTGTCGAGCCCCAGGGTTTGCGCGCACTCCTCTCCTGGAACAAATCCCTCGAAGGTCACGTAGGCGTGGGCGATGTTTTGAAAGACATCGATCCGAGTGTCGAGCACTCGCTCATGTAGTCCGGTCTTCCCCACCGGTGAACTCTCGATCCACTCCTTAAAGCTCGCCAGGAATACGGCTGCTCCAGTCACTTCAGCTTCCCCACCATCTCTAATGGGTGCGACAAAATTGGCGCCCTGTGCAAACAATGACTCCATGCCGACCCAATCTGGTTGAGCGCCCGCATCGAAACTGAACGTCCCGTAGAGCTTCTCAATCAGCCATTCAAGTTCGGCGACTTCCTCTTCCAATTGACTCTCCTCAGATTGGACATGGATTCCAGCCTGCGTTTGGCAAGCAGAAAGAAACGACGAAACGCCTACTACAGAGAGGCAGAGTGCAAAGTGAGCAAAGTCCTTGGCCCTAATCATGCCCGAGTATCGCATGCCCCGCATAGGCGTAGCAATTCTTAGTGAGCGGGCCATCAAGACTCTCAATTTAGAAGCCTCCCGCCTGCTCCGCATCCCCGATGAAAGCTTTGGCTCCGCCGTACGACTGAGCGCGCGCCTAAAGAAACCGTGTCTCTCCGATTACGAGGCGGCCATCGATGCTGCGGCCAGCAGAAAAGATTCGGCCTTCAACTGCACGATCGGCAAGTCAGGCGAAGAGATTAGGGCAGGCTTTCTCCTACTGCCGTTGCGCAACGCTAGGTCCCCATCATTTTCGCAGGTGGCGACTCAGCCCTTGAGGCCAGCCAGCGCCTTGAGTCTGTGCCCGGCAGCAGATTCCTTCAGAAGCCCTTCAACACCTGCCCAACTCCAGAGCTGCATCCGCGATCTGCTGGGATGAAACAGAGGGGCAGGAGATTGAACTGCCTGCCCCGCCTGCGCTACTTCATATGACTCACCCAGCGGCGAGCAATGGCCTCGAGGTCCGGTGAATCCTTAACGTCCTGGTCGAAGTAGAACCGTTCAATGTGTTGGATGTGTCCCACCAGCTCCGTCCGGGTGCCACTCGAAACACCGTTGTGCTGCTCGATGTCCCGCAACAGGCCGATGACGGTGAATGGCGAAAGAATCTCCGGCATGCAGAATCGTGCATCCACCTCAGAGCCTTCTGGTTTCTTGCGCAACAACATGTATGCAGCGACCAGGCCTGCCAGCAACACAATAGTTGCTGCCCCACCGATGATGTAGCGACTCATGTCCGCTTCTCCGTAGCTCTGTTCGAGGGAAATGTTCGCCCCGACCAACTCCAGATCCGCATCCACAAAGCGCTGGTACTCCATTTCCGCGGCGTCCACCCGGTCTTGCCCAAACTCGAAGGTCTCAGGCAAGGTCTCCAGCTTCTCTTTGGCTTCCATGGAAACCATCCAGATACGTTCACTGAGAACTGCCGTTGCTTCTGCCTCTTCGTCGAATTTCGCCACGGAAACACCTTGGTCTTCGGTCGCGACAATATCGAAGCCCTCGGGCGCCAAGTCCAAGAAGGACTCAAGAGCGGGAACAAGCCCCAGCGCGCTGGCTTTGACTTCGAGGATAAGTTTGCCGTCCTTCGCTTGTCGCTCGTCCAGCGTCTGGGTCACCTTGAGTTCGTCGAAGGGACGTCCATCGGGCTCACCAGATGAGATGATCGCAAGCGGGGCGGACTCCGCAGGAAGCACGGCATAGCCTGTGGTATCCGTGAAGTCCAGGTCTAGCCGCAGCGGCGGGATGCGATCGATTTCCGGGCCGCGCGCCTTCATCAGGATGTAGGCGTAAGGCGTGACGCGCCATCCGTACTCCTCGGTTGCGCGGGAATTGGTGTCGGGATGATTGAAGGTGATCGAAAGCACCTCGAAGTGCTCGGAGAGTGTTTCGCGGGCAGCTTCATCGAACTTGTCCCGATAGTCCTCCGGCGGACGCCCGTAGTTGAACCCGTAAGGATTCGCGTTTTGGTTGACGAGGTATTTCGAGAAGCCACCTGACTCTCGCTCAATGGCTCCCGTGTGACGAATGTTGACGAACATTCCGAAGGGTTCCCCATTGCCCACGCGATCTGCACCGTCGACGCGCGTCTCCAATTTGATTTCGGTGACTAGGTCACTGTAGTACTCCGCCACTTCGCGCGCATCTCGCGCACGGGGATGATCGCCCACGATTTCGAGGCCAGCACGCACGTAGCGGTACTTGACCGCAGGGTTCACATTGCTCATGCGAGTGAAGAGCGAAGTGGAGAAACTAGCCAGGGCCCGATCCGCAGCATCTCCTTCGAGGCGTTCGAGGGACTCTCGAATCAAGGGGTACTGATCCGTCGCCGGCAGTTTTTCATGATCTAGCATCTTGAGATCGCAAGCACCCAGGCTGGCGTAGAACCAGGACTCGTAGAGCCCGATTGTTTCTTCGTCCAACTTGAGCTCTGGAGCTTTCGCCTCGTAGAGCCCTGCCGCGCGGGAAAAGTCAGCGAGTGCCGCCCGCCTA
>JBLIMI010000258.1:0-5882 GCA_047638655.1 Minisyncoccia bacterium
CGTGACAGGCGCTGAATCAGGTTGCCAATGTCCATGTTGGCGGCCTTGACCTTCTCCTCATCGAGGAGAATGCGGACGGAGTCATCGAGCATCCCGTAGAACTCGGCCTGGCTCACGCCGTCGATGGCTTCGAGCCGTCGCTTGACCACTTCGTCCACAAGGTAATCGGTGCGGTCCGAATCGCTGGAGTGCAGGATCGCGAGCCACATCAGTGGCATTTGATCGTTGTCCCAGGACCAGACGACCACGCGGTCCACCGTGTCCGGTAGCTGTCCGCGAACGCGTTCAAGGCGATCGCGCAACTCGGCTTTGGCCGTGTCCATGTCGATGTCGCGAATGTAGTTCACGATGATCACGGCTCGGTCTTCGGAAGAGAAGCTGTAGACGTCCTCGATGCCGGACAGGGTCCGAATCTGCTCCTCGATCAGGCGTGAAACCTTGGACTCGTTTTCCTGGGCGCTGGAGCCCGGGTTGAGCACGATGATTCGCAGGCCATTGTCTCGCAGCCCCTTGGGCATCATCTCGATGGGGATCCGCGCGTAGGCGATGACCGCGATCACGAGCATGGCGGCCATGGTGACGAAGAGCGTCACCGGTCTGCGTACGGCTGCGCCGATCCAGGATCGATGGGCTGTCGAACTCATGACGTGGTGACTCCTGCGGACTTGAGAGAAGCGGCGGCGTCAGCCGGGCGCTTGTCAGCGACCCCCATGACGAGGGAGTAGACGACAGGGATCACGATCAAGGTCAACAGTGTGGAAGAGACGAGTCCACAGACCACGGTGATGGCCATTGGAGCTCGAATCTCCGCACCCTCGCCAGCGCCTAACGCTCCGAGCAGCGGGATGGCGGCCAGCCAACCGGTGAGAGGCAACAGGCCGAGAGCGGTGGTTAAGGTGGTCATGAAAATGGGACGCAAGCGCGCGTGGCCTGCTTCACAGATGGCCTCGATTAGCGCCATGCCAGCATCCCGCTTTTGGTTGATGCGGTCCACCAGCACGATGGCGTTGTTGACGACAATTCCCGCTAGCAAGATCATTCCAATGAAGACCACCACTGAGAGCGGGATACCAAACAGGTCGAGGGCGAAAATCACGCCGGCGCCGGCTAGCGGCACAGTCAACATGATGATCAGGGGTTGAAGCATGGACTCAAACTGACTGGCCATGACCACATACACGAGGAATATGGCGAGGAAGAGCGCGAAGCGCATGCTCTCCATGCCTTCTTCCAATTCACGCTTCTGTCCACCGAGTTCTACATGGACTTCGGGGGGAGTTTCTAGGTCTCCAAGCGCCAGAGAGATCTTGCGATTGAGGCCGGCGAGGTCCACTCCGACACCTTCCGCTGAAATCACCACGGCCCGGCTGTTGCCAATGCGCCGAATTTCCGCGGGGCCGCGAACGAGTTCCACTCGGGCGACGGCATTCAGGGGTAGGGGAGTTTCTGCCGACGGGTTGACCGTCAAAGCGAGCACATCGTCAAGGGTCGTGAGCAGTGTCTCATCCGCCTGAACGCGGATGTCGATGCGTTCTTCGCCCTCCACCAAGCGCGTGGCCACGTTGCCTAGCAACTGATCACGAACCAGGTTGGATACAGCGGCTAGGTCAAGGCCGAATTCGAGGGTCTTCTCGCGATCGAAAACAACCCGCGCTTCGGGGTGTCCAGGTCGAACGGTGCTGCGGATGTTGGTCAGGCCATCGAGGGCTGAGAGTCGCTCTTCCACTTCGGCGGCCACCCGTGTCATTGCATCGAGGTCGTGCCCACGAATTTCAACGGCCACCGGGGAGTCCATGGCAAAAGGAGTGGGCCGCGAGATGTCAACCGTGCGTACCTCGGGGTGCGCTTCAAACAACTGTTGAACCTGGCCCAGAATCAACTCTTCCTGTTCGAAACCACGGTGGGTTTCGTCGAGTCGGACAGTCAGCCTTCCGGTGTTCTCCCCTTCGATATCACGGGTCAAAGTGTCCTTCTCAATTCCGACCGTGAGCGCCGTGACGGCCACGCCTTCGATCGCGCGGATCTTTCGATCGAGGGAGCGTAGGACCACTTCGGTGTTTTGAAGGGGACTTTCTACGCCGAGGCCGACATGAGCGGTGAACTCGCCCTGGTGAATCTCGGGCAGTAGTTCGACGCCGAGGTTGGGCAGTTTTCTTACCGCGCCCACTCCAAGGCCAACCATGGCCAAGATGATGATCAGAGGATGAGCCAAAGAGGCTCGCAGGGCAGGCGCATAAGCTTTCTCGAGCAGACCCCAACAAAGATCAAAGGCCTTGCTCAAGGGGAAGGTGAGGACCCGCATGATCGCGCTGATGACGCCAAATAGGAACGTGGCAATCGCGCTCACGAGCCACAGGCACCACAGGGCACTGCGGCCGAGAACCATCAGGATACTCGGGACAGAGGTGGTCCAACCGAAGCGGAAACCATTCCAAGGTGCTTGGGGCTTGGCGCTGCCGTCGCTCAGGGCGCCGAGGTTCCCATCGAGCCAGGGGCGCGAAGCGAGCATTGGAATGAACAGGATGGCCACCAACAGCGAGGCCAACAGTGAGGAGACCACCGTCACCGCCTGGTCGCCAAAGATTTGCCCGGCGATGCCGTGAACAAAAATGATGGGGGCGAAGACTGCTACCGTGGTCAAGGTCGAAGCGAAGATCGCCCCGGACACTTCTCGCATTCCGCGTACTGCAGCGTTGGCCAGGGAATCGCCTTCCTCACGGCAGCGTGAGATCGATTCCAGCACCACAATGGCGTTGTCCACCAACATGCCAACGCCCAACGCTAGCCCGCCGAGGGACATGATGTTGAGGGACACGCCGAGCAGGAACATGGGCGCGAAGGTAACGATCACCGAAATCGGGATGGCCAATGCGACGATCACCGTGGTGGTGAAGCGCTGCAGGAAGAACCACATGATCGCGATCGCAAGCAGGGCTCCGAAAAGCGCCGCTTGCTTGACGTCTTCGATGGCAGCCCGAATGAAGGTGGATTGATCGGAGAGCAGTTCGATGTTGACGTTCTTGCGAAGGCGCCAGGAGAGGTAGTCCTCGAGCCCGCGGTCCTCCAAACTGCCACCGTGTTTCTTCTCGCCTGCCTTCTTGACCGGTTTGCCGTCGGGCCCCAGGGAGGCCGTGTACTCTTGTTGTTGCTCGGTGCCGAAGATCCGCTGTTTGATGACCCCGGCCACGTCAACGATGTTTGAACCCGCCTCGCGGTAGATGGCGATCTCGACGGCTTCGCCCCCGTTGAGTTGGGTGACGACCTCCCTCTTGCGGTGCGTCCGAGTGACGGTGGCCACGTCTTTGACCCGAATGACGGCGTCGCCCCGTTGTACGATGGGGAGTTCCTCGATGTCTCTCACGCCTGTGAACTCATTCAACGTGCGCACCAGGTAATCGGTGGAGCCGTCTCGCAAGAGTCCCCCCGACGCGTTCAAGTTCTCTGCGGCAAGCCGAGCAGCGAGGCTGGCCGGGTCGATGCCATGGGCAGTCATCTTGAAAGGGTCCACGCGCACGCGCACTTCTTCTTCCAGGCCACCACGCACTTGCACTGCAGCCACCCCTTCGAGGGACTCCAGTTCGCGCTTAATCTGGTTCTCTGCTGTCCATCGCAAGTGAATGCGATCCGCTTCCGAATCGCTGGCATTGGCGCTCTTCACGCCGAAACGCAAGATCGGATCCAGGTTCGGGTCGTAGCGCAAGATCAAGGGGCGGTCGACGCCCCTGGGCAAGAACAAGCTGTCGAGCTTGTCGCGCACGTCCTGCACCGCGAAGGTCATGTCCGTGCCCCATTCGTACTCGAGCACCACATCTGAGTAGCCTGCGCGGCTGACCGAGCTGGCGCGAACCAAGCTCGGCAAGGTGGCCAGGGACTCTTGAATGCGCGTAGAGATTCGATCCTCCACATCTTCGGGGGCTGCACCAGCCCAGGCCGTTCGCACGGTCATGGTCGGGTAACTGATCTCCGGCAGGAGATCCATGGGGAGCTTGGCCAGGGAGACAACCCCAAAGACAGCGATGGCCACCATGAACATGGTGATCGCTACCGGCCGGCGCGTCACGAATGCGAAGGCTCCGCCGCCGTTGGATTTTGTCGAATCCACTTCGCTTGCTGTGGACTGCTCGCTCATTGGTCCGAGCTTGCCTTGGAGGCCTCGTCGTTGTTGTTCGTCTCGTCCTGGGCGCCATCCGGCGCGTTCGCAGGACCCCCTTCGTCGTCCCAGGGACGAATTTCGATATCACGGCCGTCCTCGAGATCGCGGTTGCCCACCACGATCACGCTTGTGCCCGCTTCGAGGGCTCCTTCTTCGCGAGGGAAGACCTCCACGTATTCCTCTGCTGAAAACCCTTCGGTGACTTCCACTCGACGAGCTTTGCCATCCACAGCCAGGAACAGGATCGTCGTGTCGCCTTCGCGCCGTAGCGAGCGCTTTGAAACCGTGATCGCGTTGGGGTGGCGTTCGGTAATCATGCGCAGACGGAGCAGCATGCCCGGCAAGAGTCGCACTCCTCCCGACTCTTCCTCCAGGCGAACGGTCAATCGAAAGGAACCGGAGGCGGAGTCGATGTTCGGGCTGATGCGTTCGATCACCCCGCCGAAGGTGTAGCCAGGCAGGGCTTCCGAAGTCGCAGAGACTTCAATTCCCTCATAGGCTTCCGGGGAAGGAGCGTCTCCTTCCATGGCCGGACCGAGTCCTGTGAAGAGACCCAGTTCCCGTTGCGGACGATAGAAGCGAGTGCGCAGGTCGTTGAGATCGGTGATCGTGAAGGCTTCCGTGCTGGGTCCAACATTGTCGCCGGTCTGCATGGTGCGATCGGTTAAGACGCCATCGAAGGGCGCGACGAGTTCGGTGTAAGAGAGCGTAAGCCCCGCGCGGTCCACCGCGAGTTGTGCGCGGTTGATGGCCGTTGCGGCGGCGCGGCCTTCGATCTCTGATCGATCCTTGGCCAGGATGCTCGCCGTCAGATCTTGCTCGGCCACGTCCATGGCCAGCTTGAGCCGTTCGATCTCGAGAGCGGAGATCATCTTCGCTTGTTCGTTGCGGTCGTAGTCGCGTTTGGCTTGATCGAGGGAGAGGCGCGCCTTCTCAATATTTGCTTCCGCATCGCGGCGCGCGATTTGCCCCTTGGCTTCGTTGTCCTCGGCTTCTTGCAAGGCGATGCGACTGTCCTCGAGGGCTGCCGTGGCGTCTCGGGAGTCGAGGCGTGCAAGGACCTGGCCCTGCTTGACGTGGTCTCCTTCCTCGGCGAGCAATTCGCGCACGATTCCTGCGCTCTCGGGGTGAATGATCACATGGCGCTCGGATTCAACGACCGTGGTGGTTTCGAGGGCGCTGACCATCTCTTGAACCAACACCGGCAGGACCCGCACTTTTGCGGTTTCAGTGCGTTTGAGGGCTCCGGGAACGGGGGCGGTCTCTCCCGCCAGATTTTCCTTTTGGCAGCCGGTCGAGGTGGCCAGAACGAGCAAGGTGGGGAGGAAGAGAGAGGCGTGGAAGCGCATAAAGTGAGAGTGGAATGGAGATCGGGCCGATTTGTGAGGACCAGGATACCGGCAATACGAGGGCATCTCGCTGGAGGACAGGACCAATGGCAGCCAGGAAGGGGATTCGGTAGGGAGGCGCCGTCGCTACACTGCGCTCATGCGAACCCCGAAGGATGCTGTTTCTATTATTTTGGAGCGAGCGCGAACCAACTCCGAGTTCGACTTGTGTTCGCTCTCCGAGGTGTGCGGTCGTGTGCTAGCGAAGGATGTGCATTCGGACATCGATTTGCCCCCGTTTCGGAAATCTGCCATGGATGGCTATGCAGTGCGCAGCGGGGACTTCGAGGGGGGCAGCGCCACTCTCGAGAAGCTTGGAGAATCCAGGGCTGGCGAGCCCT